>CAYWNI010000034.1:0-13888 GCA_964459525.1 uncultured Lentimicrobiaceae bacterium
AATTGTTGGATTTCATTATGAAACAGGAAAACGACTAATGATTGTGGGAGGTGAACAGCGATATTTTCCACTTCAAAAGCCAATAGATGTTGATGTGTTAATATTGGCTCAGCGACCACAATTGGAGGCAGACAGATTGCTGGATATAGTGAAGCCAAGCCAAATTGTTGTAGACGGAAGCGTTTCGTTTCGCTTTAAAGAAGAAATAAAAAGACTAGCCGACGAAAACAAAATCAATTATTACGATACCTCAGTAGATGGAGCATTTGTTGTAAGGCGCTGAAAAACAGTATGTAAGTGTTTTTTAAAATGAATCTTTTTTTTAAAGTGGATTTCCATTAAATGATAGAGGAACTGATTTAATAAATTATGAAAAAAAGTTTTCAAATGACTTGCAGATAATAAAAATACATGTATTTTTGCATCCTCTTTACAACAATAACGTTCATAAAGAAAAACGGTTCGGTAGTTCAGTCTGGTTAGAATACCTGCCTGTCACGCAGGGGGTCGCGGGTTCGAGTCCCGTCCGGACCGCAAAGTCGCTTTAATAGGCGACTTTTTTTTTGCCTAAAAGTCTCATTTACAGCTCAAACATGCAAGTAAGTGTAAAAATAGGAAGCAAAGTTTTCTACCAGTTTGCAAGAATAAGCATGAATTTGAAGTAGAAAAGCTACTGTGATTATTTTGATATGTAAGAATTGTGGTTTTTTTTTCTGGATTACTTTAATGAGAAAAATCAGATTTAAGCTATTTGTAAAATCTGTTTGATTCCTTTCATTTTCCTGCTAATTCCTAAAAAAAACCTCCACAATCATTGATTGCAGAGGTTTAAGGTGCCCAAGAAAAGACTCGAACTTTCACGACCGTGCGGTCACTACACCCTGAATGTAGCGCGTCTACCAATTCCGCCACTTGGGCATTCACTCAATCTAAGAACGTCAATTTTAACTGTTTGTGGTAGTGCCCAGGACAAGAGTCGAACTTGCACAACCTTGCGATCACCAGCCCCTCAAGCTGGCGTGTCTACCAATTTCACCACCTGGGCTTAAAATTGAGGTGGCAAAAATAGAACATTTTTCTGTAAGTCAAACAAGCTGGAGAAAAAAATCTGTACCGTATTACACCTAAATACAATTGCTGCAAAATTATCGATTGTCCTTATTTTTTATTTGGAGACCCCTTTCCCTATCTTAAAATTAATTATCTGGCTGTTTTTTATTGATTTAACTGTCACTGTATTTGTTACTTCGCGTTACAACCTTTTTATGATATTATTTGTCATCAGTGCAGAATAGCGGGCTCATTTTATTTTAAAAAGCTATATTTGCCCCTTGAATTTGATAAAAACCATAATATTTTACACATGAAATCAAAAATTTTACTAAGTTTATTTGTACTTATAGCATTGACAGCAAGTCTTTTTGCTAAGGAAATATCGCTGTCGAAAGCTGAAAAAGTAGCAGTTAATTTCTTTTTTGAACAATCGAATCAATATGGTTCACCAGTCGACTACTTTGATATATCTATCAGGGAATCTTATCAAGTTGATCAGGCCTATTATGTAATTAATTTTGAAAATGGTTGGGTTATTGTTGCCGCCAACGATGTAATGACTCCTGTTCTCGGTTACAACTTAAGTGGAACTCTTCCTTCTGTTGATGCATACAATGAGAATTTTAGCGGTTTTATGCAAGGGTTTGCCGATCAGGTAGGTTATATTCAACAAAATAATCTCGAACCTGATGCTGAAATTGCAGCACTTTGGCAAGAAATTGAAAACCTTGATGCTAGTGCCACAATTACTAAAGGCGATCGGGAAGTAGCACCTTTACTTACTTCTACATGGAATCAGGACGACCCATACAACATGCTTTGTCCTGAAGATGCTGCCGGCCCTGGTGGACGTGTTTATGTGGGGTGTGTGGCTACAGCCATGTCGATGATTATGCATTATTGGCGATATCCTCTACAAGGTAGCGGTCAGCATAGTTATTATATTTATCCTTACGGAACTCAAACAGTTAATTACGCTGCTTCTACTTATGAATGGAATGGCATGCAAGACAACATAAACAACAAGTTTATTTGGGAAATGGCCCAAATTGGTTACCATGCGGCTGTAGGTGTTGATATGGGTTTTTCTCCCGAAGGTTCGGTTGCTTACAGTGCTGACGTTCCAGGTGCATTGGCATCCTATTTTGGTTATAGCCCAACAATGCAATACATTTCGAAATCTGGTTATACTACAATTGGATGGGAAAGTCAGGTGCAAAGTGAGCTTAATCAAATGCGACCAATTTATTACTCAGGAAGTTCCAGCGAAGGTGGTCATGCCTTTGCTTGTGATGGCTATCAGGACGATTCATATTACCATTTTAATTTTGGGTGGAGTGGTTCAGGAAATGGTTTTTTTACTTTGACAGATGTGGGTGGATACAACACATATCAAGGTATGATCCGGAATTTTTTTCCTGCTGATGCCAATTACCCATACATTGCTACGGGAACTACTGATCTGGAGTTTTTGGCCGGAAGTTTTACTGATGGTAGCGGCCCTATTGAAGATTATCCAACTGGTATGGATGCTCAGTGGCTAATTGCTCCTCAAACCGATCAGGATTCGGTTTCTAAAATTAGTGTTCATTTTGTTCAATTTAATACTGCCGCATCTGATATGCTGCGTATCTATGATGGATCAACTACCAGCGCACCACTTTTAGGTGAATACTCTGGAACGACTTTGCCAGATAACATTACCTCAACTGGTAATGAAGTTTTGGTAACATTTTCGTCCACTGGAACAGGTGAAGGTTTTAAAATAGAATACAATGCAATGTTGCCTACTTATTGCACAGGAACACAAATATTTGACGAAGCAACCGGAACAATTACTGATGGTAGCGGAAGCTTCTATTATAACAACCTTTCTACATGTACGTTTTTTATTCAGCATCCCGAAGGTGTAAATTATCACATCGAGTTTGCCGAATTTAATACCGAAGCCGGAAAAGATAAATTGACCATTTATGATGCCAGTAGTCAGTTGATTGGCGAGTATTCTGGTAATACGCTTCCTGATGATTTGAACATTGCTAGCGATGGTGTATTTATTACTTGGGGAACAAATGCCTATATTCGTGAATCTGGTTGGTCACTTAACTACACTATTGATGGTGTGGGAATTGAAGAGCCTACTATTTATGAAAACCTATCTGTTTTCCCGAATCCAACAACTGGAGAGCTGAACATTAGTTTTGATGTTGAAAAAGCTGGAAAACTTCAAGTCAGAATGACTAACCTTAGTGGTCAGGTTGTGATTGATCAAGAGCTGGGTTCTTTTAACGGAAAATACACCAATTCCTTTAACCTCAGTGATCAGGCTAAAGGCGTTTACCTGTTGAGTATTATCAGCGAAAAAGGTAAAACCGACAGAAAGATTGTTCTTCAATAACGAAGATCTTTTATAAAAAAAGGCGGCTTGCAAAAGCCGCTTTTTTTGTTTGTCCTATTTTGTATTGATAATTTTCAGATTTATTTCATGTAGTAATTCCGAAAAGAGTGCGTTTTCCGGCTTTCCTTCTTGGCATAGGAGTAGCTTTTTCTGGAAATTGTAACAAGTCATGTGTCGCATGTTTAACTGTCGACTAAGTTCGTATGACGAGATGTCAGGCACATGACAAACAAGTAATGACAACTGTATTGCTTTTTTAAGCGAAAAGCGACAATGATGAAAAACAGTGTGTGCTGTGGCCGATTCTTCGTGTTTGCATTTGGTGCAACGCCTTGAAGCATCGCTTTTGCCGTGACACCAGTTATGATGCCCACAATGCTTGCAAATAAAGCCTTCTTTCCATTTTAAATCTGCCAGCAAGCTCATACAAGCGGCATCATCCGGAAATAATTCATCAAACTTTTTTGTTAGCGATGACAATCTTTGTGAGCTTTTGGTATCTAATCCCATAAAATTAACCATTTTTGCTCTCGTTTTAAAAATGGAACGAGAATTGATGCAAAGATACGAAAGTGATACTAATGTGATACAATATTATATTATCTTTGCACACGTTTAATTGAAATAATAACCATTAACATTTAATATGAACAAAATCATTCTTATTCTGGCATTCGCATTAACCTTACCCATGGTGAGTTGTAGCAATATCACCGGTAGTGAAGACAAAAATTCGGCTGGACTTGTTTCCGATAGCGATACAGATGCTTCTGTCGCAGAACCCGAATACCTAACTTACGATACCTTTCTTGAAAAAGTATGGAATTTTGAAAAGAACCCACAAGAATGGGTTTATGAAGGAGAGCTTCCTTGCGTGATTGATTTTTATGCTGATTGGTGTAAACCTTGTAAAATGGTTGCTCCAATTATGGATGAAATGGCCAAAACTTACGATGGAAAAGTTAAGATTTACAAAATCGATGTAGACAAAGAAAAAAAGCTGGCTGGTGTTTTTGGCATACGCAGCATACCATCCGTTCTGTTTGCCCCAACAACAGGCCAACCTATGATGCAAGCCGGAGCACTTCCTAAAGATCAGTACATCCAAATTGTAGAAAAAGAATTGCTTAAGAATATAACAGAATCAACTAAATAATTTTTTATATCATTATCATGGAACATTTAACCAAACAGACTTTTCACGAAAAAGTATTTAATTACGAAAAAAATAAGGAATGGGCATTTGAAGGAAAACTGCCTTGTTTAATTGATTTTTATGCTGACTGGTGTCAGCCTTGTAAAATTGTAGCCCCAATTTTGGAAGAGCTTGCCAAAGAGTATGAAGGTAAAATCAACATCTACAAGATAAACACTGAAGAAGAGTCGGAGTTGTCGGCAGCTTTTGGTATTCGTAGCATTCCGTCATTACTTTTCTGCCCTGCAGAAGGTCAGCCTCAAATGGCGCAGGGAGCACTTCCAAAAGAAACCCTGATACAGGCTATAAACGATGTGTTGCTTAAAGCAAAATAGATTTTATTTAAAAAAACGGATGCGGGAATTAAATCCCCATCCGTTTTTTTTACAAACAAAGCACCATTTTAACCTCGTCCCATTTATATTCCCTTCTTTTTTGTCTTTATAATTACTAATTTTGCCTTCATTTTCTAGGCATGACGCATTTTCCTGAATCTTTAAATAGTGAGTTATTGTTACCATCCGCTTATTTTGGTCCGGTGTCGTACTATGCTCTATTAGCAAAATCAACAGCTAAAAATGCATGGATCGAGCAAAAAGAAACCTATCCTAAGCAAAGTTGGCGAAATAGATGCACAATTTTAACCGATCAAGGGCCTCTCGATTTGATAATTCCGGTAAAAAGAGCGCAAGGAAATCATACCCCCTTCCATTTGATTGAAACTGATAACCAAAGTCGTTGGTATTTAAATCATTGGAGGGCTATCACTTCAGCATATAATGCTTCTCCTTTTTTTATGTATTACCGCGATCAGATTGAGCCATTTTTTAAAGGTGGTTTCGATAATCTGCTTGAGCAAAACGTACAACTAACCAGCATGATGCTCTCGTTGTTGAAGATTGAAATGAAACTATTGTTAACTCAGGATTTTCGTGTGCCAGAATCTGCCTCTGATTTGCGTGTTTGCCTATCGCCAAAAAAACCACCAATTTTTAAAGTATTTCCTCATTATACTCAGGTTTTTGGTGACAATAGTTCTTTTTATCGCAACTTGAGTATTTTGGATGTGTTGTTTAACTTGGGACCAGAGAGCAAGGCATATCTCCATTCTGTCGAGTAGTTTTAAGTTCTAGTCAGGGTATGCTATTCGAGCATGATTGATATTCATGATCTTTTTCTTCAAAACCTTACGAACTGTGCTGATTTCTTTCATTGTGATGTTGGCATTCATAAACTGACCATCATCCATTAACGACTGTATGATGTTGTCAACCAAATCACTTATTTTTTGTTCATCGGGCTGAGCTAGACTTCTGGAGGCAGCTTCTACTGAATCTGCCATCATTACAACCGCTGTTTCTCTCGAAAATGGGGCAGGGCCGTGGTAGGTGAATTCAGACTTGTCTATGTCCATTCCGGGGTTTAGCTTTTTTTCCAAGCGGTAGAAATATTCCACCCTTCTAGTGCCATGGTGTGTTCTGATAAAATCAATAATTTTTTCAGGTAGGCCGTGTTTACGTGCCATCTCGATGCCATCGAGCACGTGGTTGATGATAATTCGGGCACTTTCTTCAAAACCCAGCTCTTCGTGCGGGTTGTATCCTGACGACTGGTTTTCAACGAAATACATCGGGTTATTCATTTTGCCAATGTCGTGATACAAGGCGCCTGTTCGTGCTAATTGCGCATCGCCACCAATTTCGTAAAGTGCTTCGGCAGCCAGATTGGCTACTTGTAATGAGTGTTGAAATGTGCCTGGTGCTTTTACACTTAAATCGCGCAGCAAGGTGTTGTTGGTGTTCGACAGCTCAAGTAATGTTAGCTGGGTGATCAGGCCAAATAGTTTTTCGTACAGAAAAATTAGCGGAAATGCCAGCATAATTAAGGTTGAGCTTACCGCCAAATAACTTGTCATACGTAATGAAAAGTGCTCAAACGATCCCTCTTGTGATAACAGCATGCCAACGTAAACAACCAAATAGGTTAAAAAAACCAAAATTACTCCGCGGAAAAGATCGGCCCGTTTGCTAAGGTTTTGTACTGAGAAAATGGCCACCATACCTGCGACCGTCTGGGTAAATAAAAATTCAAAACTATTTGGAGCATAGAAGCTTACCAGGATAAGCGTGATGATGTATATGAGAATAGCAACTCCGCCATCTAAAAATACAGAAATCAAAATGGGCAGTAAAGCGAATGGAATCATGTAAGAGAAATCGGGGTAGTATTCAAAAACGAAATCGGATACAAAAACAAATAGTAATTGAGTAAACAATACCAACACAACGTATTTTAGTTCGTCGTAAAACTCGGTTTTAAAGAATCTCAGAAACAAAAACTGAACCAGAAAAAGCATGGATATCAATACAATAACCCCTGAAATGACATACAGCCAAGCGTCTGAAGAGGCAAGGTCTTTTTCGTAATCATTTTTTAGCGAGGTAAGCTCCTGGTATTTTTCAGGGGTAACCAATTCTCCAGTTGAAATGATTAACTCTCCTTTTTGAACGAGCCCTTGGTTGGGTAAAATGCCTTTAATCAACTCTTTTTGCTCCAGATCGCTTTTAGTTTCTGAGTAAAATATGTTTTGTAACAACGATTGACTAATAACCATTTGCATGATTGTGCTATCAGGAGAATTGATTTCCTTGATGCGGGTCGTTGCGTAGTAAATGGCTGATCTTATATCAAAGTAGTTGCCAAGGTTTGATTCTTTTACTTCATTGTTATTGATGATTTTAATGCGGTATGATGGATCTTTGTTTTCAATTATAGGATCATAGCGTATTACACCTTTGTCCTGTATTTTATTGTAAAGTTTTGTCAGAAAATCTCTTGTTTGTGCAGAATCGCCCTGGTTTTGCCCTTGGTTGAGGAGCTCCCAAGCTAGGTCGAAATTTATTTTTAGCTGCTGAAGTCCTGACTCTGTAACCTCATTGTTGAAGCTGAAATACGGCTGAAAAGTGCTCAAAAGCATATCGCGTTCTTCGTCAAGCTGTTTTTGTGTTTTTATTATCGAAAAATCAAAAGGCGCTATAAGGTCGTTATGATTCCACGGTTTTCCTATCTGAAATTCATACTTAAATATACTCTCTTTCGGACTAATCCAAACTATGATTGAGGCGGCAATAACAAACAGTACTACTTTAAAAATTTCGTAGTAATTATGTTGTAATTTTGACAAAATTGAATTCATCTATTTTTGTTTTGAGGAAACAAAGTTAATGAAAAGAAAAACGCACCTTAAATATATTATATGAAAGCCTTTGGAATTTGTTTGCAAAACCTTGTGGCTGTGCGACAACAACCCTCGCACAGAAGCGAAATGACTACGCAGCTGTTGTTTGGAGAGCTAGTGCTTGTTATCGATGAGCTTGATAGTTGGTTTTTAATTGTGTCTGCGCATGATGACTACGAGGGGTGGGTTGATTTTCGGCAGGTTACTCTCTTAGATGAAGATGAGTTTACTAGGGTTAAAGGTGAGGATCTTGCTTGCCTTACAAGTTGTCATGGTAGGGTTGTTGCAGAGGGGTTGCCTGCAGTTAATGTGTTGATTGGAAGTAAATTCCCTGGGTTGAATGACAAGCAGTTTGTTGTGGCCGATCGGACATTTGTTGTAGCAGGTGAAACGGTTTGCCCTAGCAGTCAGCTAAATATAAAAAATGTGATTCAGGATGCCATGAAGTTCATGGGAAGTCCTTATTTGTGGGGTGGTCGCTCTTTGTTTGGTATAGATTGTTCGGGGTTGGTTCAGGTGGTTTTTGGTATGAATGGAATTAGTCTGCCACGCGATTCTGCCATGCAGGCACGTATTGGCCAGTCAATTGATTTTGTTAGTGAGGCCGAAGCCGGTGATTTAGCTTTTTTCGACAATCAGGATGAAGAAATTGTGCACGTTGGCATCATGCTCGACAACAAAACTGTCATCCATGCATCTGGAGAAGTTCGTATTGATGGCATCGACCATCACGGGATTTTTCATGCACAGCACAAAAAATATTCGCATAAATTGCGAATTATCAAAAGACTAACATAGCTTTTTTAATGTGTGCCATAGCTTTTTGCAGATACTGATTCCTTTCAATAGTTGATTTCTGACAAAATCTTTTTTATATCGTTTTAATATCACCAATTTGGCATAGTTTATGATATGGCAAGTGTCTAAATATTTATCATAAACAATTTAAACATAAAGAAAATGGTATTACCAACAAGTTTAAAGCATGTGGCGACAGCGGCTGAGCATGTAGAAGTGTTAAAAAATCACGAAAATGTAATGATCTGTTGTGGACGCATGGGGCCGATGTGTTTGCCCGTGTACGACATCATGGAGGAGTTGCAGGATGAATATGCCCACATTGAATTTAGAGATATGTTGTTCGATAGCCCAGAAGCGGCTGTAATCCGCAACCACCCGGCGTGTCGTAGCTTTATGGGTTTACCTTTTACAGTGTATTACAAAAATGGTGAGCTTGTGGCTGCTACCAGTAGTATTCAGAACAGAGAGCAGATTACTACTATCCTCGACAAAGAATTCGGCGCATAGTCTCTTTTGAGCAAGTCAATAAAGTATATAAATGTAGTTCAATATGGAACACAAATTATTTGATGCTATCATAATTGGGGGAGGAGCTGCCGGTTTAACTGCTGGAATATACCTTTCGCGTGCTAAAGCCAAAGCCATAATTCTTGATAGCGGTACCATTGGCGGTCAGCTTATTTTAACACATGAAGTAGCCAATTATCCTGGAGTTGAATCGGTTTCGGGTTACCAGCTGGCTTCCATCATGAAAAAGCAGGCCAAATCGTTTGGGTGCGAAATAAAGTCAAATCTCACTATCACCAACATTAACCTGTCTGGCGATATAAAAGAAGTGACGGTAAACGATAAAATTGTTTACCAAGCCAAGGCTGTAATCATTGCCACTGGAGGGCGTTCCCGTATGCTGCAAATACCAGGCGAGTTGGAACTTAAAGGCCGGGGCATTTCTTATTGCGCTACTTGCGATGGTGACTTTTTTCAGGACAAGGAGATTTTTGTCGTAGGTGGTGGCAATTCTGCACTTGAAGAAGCTGTTTCGTTAACAAAATATGCCTCTAAGGTGACTATTATTCATCAGTTTGATCATTTTCAGGCGTTTGAGCATGCCATCGAAGAAGCAAAGTCAAATCCTAAAATTGATTTTATCCTCGAATCAAAAATAACAGAGTTTCTGGGGACGGATAAACTTGAAGCCATTCGATATAAAAACCTGAAAACAGGGGAGGAGGTTCACCGTAATATTGATGGCGTTTTTATTTTTATTGGTTATGAGGCAAATACCGACATGTTTCACAACAGCGAAATTAAACTCAATCAATGGAAAGAAATTGAGGCGGATGAGCTGATGAAAACCAATATGGCTGGCGTATTTGTGGCTGGCGATAACCGAGCCAAAAAGTACAGGCAAGTAACTACTGCCGTAGCCGATGGAACAATAGCCGCGCTATCTGCACTCGATTTTATTCACAATTAAACCTGTTTGTAGGTTTTGATTAGTGGCTTTTACTTTTAGCATCCGTTATTTTGATTTTATATAAATTACAATGACGGATGCTTTTTTTGTGTAAGCCTGACAAAAACGAAATACTTTTGCCCCGACAATTATTCAGGGCAGGGTGAAATTCCCGACCGGCGGTGACAGTCCGCGACTCCCCTTAAAAAGGGACTGATCTGGTGAAATTCCAGAGCCGACAGTAAAGTCTGGATGGAAGAATATATTGTTTATCAACACCAAGAAGGTCAATTCTCTTGCGAGATTGTCCTTGCGTTGGGTTTGTTTTTTAGCAAATCTGTTTGTTGTTGTTGCCAATCTGCCCTGAATTTCTGTCAGGGATTTTTTATTTAATGCATATCGAATGAAAAAGATTGGTTTCCTTATTTTATTGTTTTATAGTTTGTTGTCGCTGGAAGCACAGCATGTTGCGAGTGGTTATTTGTTGGATAACGACACACGCAAACCGCTGCAGTTTGCCCAGATTACCCAGCAAGGTTTTGCAAATGGTACTTCAACAAATGAGTTTGGTTTTTTCTCACTAACTATAACGGGTAACAAAGTAAAGCTGCTATTTGGGCATGTTGGTTTTCGATCCGATGAAATCATGGTGAATATTGAAAACGACACCACATATATTGGCAATGTTTATCTCGATCCTTTTCCTATAAATCTCGATGAGATAATTATTTCAGGGGGACTTGTTACCGAAAATAGGACGCCGGTGACTATTTCTACCATCACCACAAAAACCCTACAAGCAGAACTTGGTGACAGACCATTGCCTTTGATTATGAATACAATACCTGGTATTTACAGTTCAAGAACTGGTGGGGGTAGCGGAGATGCTATTATGACAATTCGGGGTTTTAATCAGGAGAATATCGGGATACTGCTCAACGGGATTCCTATAAGTAGTGTTGAGAATGGTTTGGTATATTGGAACAACTGGCTTGGCTTAAGCAAAGCTATGGCAGAAATACAAGTTCAGAAAGGGCCGGGTGTTTCAAATGCTGCGATTAATTCCGTTGGCGGCAGTCTAAATATTGTTACAACCTCACCCTCCGATTCATCTGGTTATGAACTGAGCTATGGAGTAACATCCTACGGAAATCAGGAAATGTCGGTTTCAGTTAATTCTGGGATAATGAAAAATGGCTGGAACATCGCTTTTAGTGGTAGTAGGTTGAGTGGTTCTGGTTATATTGATGGAACTTACGTTAATGCGTGGTCTTATTTTCTGGCCATGAATAAGCAGCTTTCTGCAAAGAGTAAGTTGACAATCACTTTACTTGGGACACCTGAGTATCATGGTCAGCGGACTTTGACGTTATCTGAAAAGGAGCATACTTATTACGGAAACTTGTATAACAAAGATTGGGGCGGACTAAATGGAGAGCTTAAAAATGCTTCAGAAAATTTTTACCATAAGCCTTTTTTGAGCTTGAACCACTATTTCACGGTAAATAACCGCACTATATGGGCAAATGCGCTATACATTTCTGTTGGCAATGGAGGTGGAAAATGGTCGGAGAATTTTAATTATGCACCCTCAATTTTTGAATATCGGAATACTTCCGGCCAAATTGATTGGCCATCTATTTACGACAACAATGCCAATAATGCTTCCTATTACATGCTCGCAAATGGTGACTCTGTGACTGGTTATTCACAAAATGTGGAAACGAATTTTTTAGCCAGTCATATCCAAACTGGTTTGTTGTCAACATTACGGTATCAACTAAACGAAAAAATAGTGCTTACGGCTGGGTTTCATTATCGCTATTTTAAATCGGATGTGCGCGAAAAAATAACCGATTTGATGGGGGGGCAAGTGTTTGTTGATGATTACGCGTGGGCTGTTGATGGCGTCGCCGGGCGGAATCAGCTAAAACATACTGGCGACATTATAAAAGTCGACAACAGTTCTCTTGTGCATTTTGCCAATGCGTTTGCAAAAGCCAGCTATAGTGATGCAACTATCAATGCTTTTTTTGCCTTAGGAGTAAATGGAAATAGCTACCAGCGAATTGACAGGTACAACTATGTTAACAATCAAAAGAGCGAAATTGTTTACAAAACTGGGTTCGATGTGAGAGGTGGTTTCTCTTACACTTTTGTTAATAGACATCAGTTGTATATTAACATGGCTTACCTTTCTCGAGCACCTTACTACAAGTATGTTTTTGGAAACTTCAATAATGTTCCTGTTAATCCAATTAAAAATGAAAATATTAGTACCCTTGAGGTTGGTTACCGTTATAATAGCCGGATTGGCAATGCTGAGATAAACGCTTATTATACTGATTGGGGCAATGTGTCGATGCTTTCCAATGAATACGTGCAACTTGAAGATAGTCGCCAAACCAGAGCGATGGTAAATGGATTGCATGCTGTGCATAAGGGTGTTGAAGCCACTTTCAATTATAGGCTTGGTAGGAATGCCGGTATAGGGCTTATGGCTTCCGTTGGTGATTACCGTTGGAAGAATGACATTATGGCTACCTTGTTTAACAATGATAACATCGCTATTGATACGATCAAGGTTATGGCAAACAACCTTAAAGTGGGTGGGACGGCGCAACAGCAGGCGGGAGTTCATTTGAGTTTAAGGCCATTGAAAATTTTCGATATCAAAGTGGAGTGGATATATTATAATGACTTCTATGCCACTTTTGATCCGGTAAATAGAGATAACCCTGATGATCGAAGCCAGCCATATAGAATTCCAGCATTTCAAACAGCAAATATCTACGTAGGATACCATGGAAATATACTTCGAACTCCTGTGTATATACAATTAAATATAAATAATGTTTTTAACGACGTTCATCTTGTGTATGCCGTTGATGGTGAAGGTCACGATCTTGAAACGGTTAGCGGATTTTGGTCGTTTGGTCGCACTTTTGATGTGGTTTTGAGACTTAAGTTATAGCTGTTACCAAGGTTGCAATTCAGAGATAAAAACTTATCAACAGGATTATTTGAATATATGTTTGATTTACTGCTGGTTGAATTCTGTTTTGCCATATTTATGTTAAGAATAGAAAGTAAATGTTAATAATTATTAATAATGTCTTAATATGGTTTATGGTTGGATTAGATATTTTTACTCAAATTTTTAAACAAAATTGGATAAACCAAAAAAACGTTACTTATGAAAAGAAAAAATTTACTTTTAACTTTGATGCTTGCTGTTATTTTTGCGGGAGCAACATTTGCGCAGGGCGTTGTTAAAGGGGTGGTACGCGATGCTGACAGCAACGAAACCCTTATTGGGGCTACGATAACCGTGCCTAGTGACAAAACAGTTGGAACTACAACTGATGTCAATGGTAAATTCAGTCTGACTTTGAAAGAAGGAACTTATCAGCTTAAGATTAGTTATGTTGGCTATCTTGATAAAACTGTTGAAGTAGCTATTTTATCCAGCAAAGAAGCAGATATACTGGTTCTGCTCGACCCAAGTGCCATCGGTTTGGCAGGTATTGAAATTATGGCTGACAGAGCAACTGAGCGTAAAACGCCTGTTGCTGTATCAAATCTTGATAGTAAAGAAATCGAAGAAATGCTTGGCTCACAAGATATTCCTTTGGTGATGAACGTTACACCTAACGTTTATTCCACCATGCAAGGTGGTGGTTCGGGCGATGCCCGTATTAACGTTAGGGGTTTTAACCAAAACAACGTGGCCATCATGATCAATGG
>CAYWNI010000035.1:0-13841 GCA_964459525.1 uncultured Lentimicrobiaceae bacterium
TGGCTTCTTTCCGATTTTCAATCACCAATGTTTTTGATCTTTTTGTGATTTCGATACCTTTCTCCATTTCATCTAAAATTACATGCGGATCTTCGGTGCGCGGATTGTCGCTGGTAAGGATGATCCTGTTGCTGAGTCGCGAGGCGATAGCGGCCATTAGCGGCCGTTTGGCTTTGTCGCGGTTGCCACCAGCACCTGTAATGGTGATGAGTTGTTCGTTGTGGGTTCGTAATGCGTTTAGGGTGTTGAGCACGTTTTCTAGTGCATCAGGCGTGTGGGCATAATCGATTATTGCCGTAACATTGGTGGCAGATTTAATCACATCAAATCGTCCCTCAGCACCTTTTAATGAGCTGATTTCTTTAAGAATATCTTCTTTTGGCTCGCCAAGTAACATGGCTGTGCTATAAATAGCCATGAGGTTGTAGGCGTTAAATTGTCCCGACAGAGGCGAGTAGACTTCGGTATCATCTATCTTTATCTGCATGCCAATTAATTGGTTTTCCATTACCCGCCCTTTAAATTCGGCCATGTTTTTCAATCCGTAATTGTGCTTTACGGCACGGGTATTTTGAAGCATGATGCTGCCATTACGGTCGTCTGCATTTGTCAGGGCAAATGAAGAAGCCGGCAGATGATCGAAGAATTTCTTTTTTGCTTCCAGATAAGCCTTAAAAGTAAGGTGATAGTCGAGGTGGTCATGGGTGAGGTTAGTGAACACGCCGCCGGAAAATTGCAATCCGGCAATGCGTTCTTGGTCGATGGCATGCGAGCTAACTTCCATGAATACATGGCTGCATCCTGCCTGAACCATATCGTTTAAAAGTTCGTTTATTTTTATTGCGTCAGGAGTGGTGTGTGATGCGGGCAGTTCTGTATCTTCAATTATTACGGCGATGGTTGAAATCAATCCGCAAGGATATCCCAAACCCCGAAACAAACGATACAATAATGTGGCTGTGGTGGTTTTTCCGTTGGTGCCTGTAATGCCTACCAACTTGAGTTTTCCCGAAGGGTTGTCGTAAAAATTGGCTGCAAGCACACCCAATGCGTGGGCTGAATCTTTAACCTGAACGTAGGTAATATTTTTCGAGGTTGTTATGGGTATTTCGTTGCATACTATGGCCGTAGCTCCTTTTTCGATGGCTTGACTGATGTAGGCGTGACCATCGGTTTGGGTGCCTTTTACGGCGATGAAAACAAAGCCCGGAGCAACTGCTCTGGAGTCGAAAGCAAGTCCCGTAACAGGAATATCAAGCCTTCCGGTTGTTTTAACCGCGCCACATGTATACAATATGTCTTGTAGTATTTTCAATTTTTACAAATTTGATAGTTCGAGTTTTATGCGCATGTTTGGTGTAACGGGCTGCCCAGCGTTTACCGATTGTGACCTTACTACTCCGCGGCCTGACAGGCTTATGTCGATACCCATGTTCTCGAGCAAGAAAACGGCGTCTTTGGCTTTCATGCCCCTTACATTGGGAACGGTTTCGTGCTGAAAGCGAACAGCATAAAAAACATTATCTTGGGTTTCTGGAGCTGAGATTACCCATGGCTCGGCACCTTGATTTTCGGTATAAGGAATGTTTAGCATGTTAAAAATGGAAGCTATTTCGCTGAAATAGATGGGACGTTTTACCCTCGCCATCCTAATGCTGTCGTATTCTTTTTCTTGGGCAACGTTGAGCGAAATGGATGTTGCATAGAGGTTGTCGGCAATTTCTTTGAAAACAGGTGCGGCCACGCTTCCTCCATAGTATTTTCCTGCCGACGGATTATTTATGACCACGATGCAGCTGTATACAGGATTGTCGGCGGGAAAGTAACCGACAAAAGTTCCGTTGTAGTTCGATTTATTGTATTTGCCACCCATTGCAATTTGAGCAGTTCCGGTTTTTCCGGCTACTTTGTAAGGTGCGTTTTTGAAGGTTGATTTACCTGTTCCTCGTTCAATAACTCCTTCGAGCAGCGATTTGGCCAGCTTAACGGTTGTGTCTGAAACCAGTTTTTTGTTTATTATTATTGGATCAAAATGCGCTGTTTGAATACCTCCTTCCATCACATCGGTAACGAAATAGGGTTTTACCATCAAACCATTGTTTGCAATGGCATTGTATAGCGTTAGCGTTTGTAAAGGAGTGATGGTAAGTTCATAACCAATCGACATCCATGGAAGTGAAGTGCCATACCATATTTTTTTATTGGATGGATGTTTAATTTGGGGTTTGCCCTCGCCTTGAATTTCAAGCTCCAGCGGTTGGTTAAGGTTAAAGGAATAAAGCCTGTCGATAAATTTTTCCGGATCATCCTTGTAGGCCTTGTATATGGTTTTAGAGATTCCCACATTTGACGAATGCTCAAAAGCATCGCGCACAGTTACCCGGCCATTCCCGATTTTATGAACATCTTGCATGCCCCGGTTGTAATAAGTGGTGTAACCTTCACCTGTCACCAAACTGTCGGTAAGTTTGGTTTTGTTGTCTTCAAGTGCAGCCAGAATCGAAGCCAGTTTGAACGTTGAGCCCGGCTCAATACTTTCGCCAACGCTGTAGTTGTAGGTTTCTTTGTATTCCCTTCTGCTGCTGTCGTAGCGCAGGTTGGCGTTGGCGCGAATTTTCCCTGTTTTTACTTCCATCACTACAGCACAGCCTTGAAAAGCTTTGTTTTCGACTAAACTGTTGAGGAGCGCTTGCTCGGCGATGTCTTGTATTTCGATGTCGAGGGTGGTGACAATATCGAGCCCGTCGAGAGGCTCTACTTCATTTTCGTCATGCACTGGTACCCAGTCGCCGTGGTTGATGCGGCGCATAACTTGTTTGCCATTTTTTCCGGTTAAGGTTTTGGTGTAAGCTCCTTCTAACCCAACATACAGATTTTCTTTTTCAATAACGTATCCTATAGTTCTGGCGGCAAGCTCATTAAACGGCATAGCGCGTCTGGTATTCTGAACCACAATCAGCCCGCCTCGGTTTCTGCCATACCTGAAAATCGGCAATTTCTTAATCTGTTTTAGCTGATCATAGCTGGTTTTTCTGCTGATAAGCAAATAGCGATTTCCGTTTTTGCGGGCTTTTACCAACTCGTTTTTAATCGTTCTGGTAGGTTTGTTAAGTATTTTCCCAAGTCCAGACGCAATTGAGTCAAGGTTTTCATTGAACAAAGCGTTCGATATTGACGGATTGGAGGCATCGAACCTAATTTCAAATATAGGTACAGAAGTGGCCAGCAGACTTCCGTCGGTGGCTAAGATATTACCTCGTGCGGCTTCAATGTCGAAAACTTTGATTTCCTGGTTGATGGCTTTTTGTTCGAGGGCACTTTTTTCATTTATCTGGATATAAACAATTTTAGCAACGATCGCCATACCAAAAACCAGCATCCCGAAATAAATGAGATACACACGCCATAATATGTCTTTTCTTGCATCCATTTTTTTAGTTACTCTTTTTAACTACCAGTTTTTTAAGTGGTTCTGTGTTTTCTTTGATTCCTTTTTTTTGTAATTTCTGCGAAATCTGCGATTGCTTTTCAATGTGTGTAAGTGTCGATTTGAGGTGGATGTATTCGAACCGAAGCTCTTTCACATCTTTGCGCAGTTGGTTTATTTCACGAATTTTGTTTTCGGCGAGGTAATTATTGGCGATGTAAGTAAATGCCAGAAACGCCAGAAACAAGAGGTAAGGCAGTAGAGTAAAAGTGCTTTGCGAAAGAAAATCGCCACCCAAAATGCTTTTGGTGGTTTTGCCAAAGTGCGAGCTTTTTGTTGGTGACGGCAGCGTGTCCTCAACAACTTTCTCTTTCTTTTTTAATTTATTTGCCTTTACCATGGTTATTTTTTTTCTGCAATTCTCATTTTTGCACTGCGAGCGCGTGGGTTCGCTTCTATTTCTGCTTCACCTGGTATCATCGGGCGGCCAGTAATATTTTTAAATTCTACTAAAGCGTTTCCGTAAAAATCTTTTTCAATAATGCCTTCAAAGTTCCCTGACTTGAAATAGTTTTTCACCAACCTGTCTTCCAGGGAGTGATAGGAGATAACCACAAAACGACCTCCTGGCTTTAAGCATTTCATGCCTTCAACGAGTAAAGTTTTAAGGGCATTCATTTCATCGTTCACTTCAATGCGCAAAGCCTGAAATACCAATGCCAGGTATTTGTTTAGTTTGTGTGGTGGGAAATAGGGTTTTACGGCGTTTACCAATTCTGTTGTGGTGGCAATCTGTTTTATTTCGCGGGCTTTAATAATTCCACGAGCGACATGGTAGGCGTTTTTTAATTCCCCAAATTCCTTTAACACACGTATTAGTTCCGGCTCACTGTAAGTGTTCACAACTTCGTCGGCAGCCATGCTGTTATTTTGGCCCATTCTCATGTCGAGAGGGGCGTCAAAACGTGTCGAAAACCCTCTTTCGCCCTCGTCAAATTGGTGCGACGACACACCCAGATCAGCTAGAATGCCATCTACAGGAAATGCATCGTGAAGTCTAAGAAAGTTGGTGAGAAAGGTGAAATTATGGTTGATAAGCGTAAACCTGGGATCGTCGATGGCGTTTTGCACGGCATCCGAATCCTGATCGAAACCCAGAAGTCTGCCATTGCTTAAGTTTTGTAGTATTAGGCGTGAGTGGCCACCACCGCCAAAGGTAACATCAACATATATTCCGTTAGGATCAATGCTTAAACCTTCGATGCTTTCGTTTAGTAATACCGGATTGTGATACATGTTATATTATTCAGTTTCAAACTCGCCCATCACCTCTTCTGCCAAATCAGCAAAATCATCCGGGTCAAAGTCAACCGCCTGTTCGTAGGCTACTTTGTCCCAAATTTCGATACGGTTTACAACTGATGTAAGTACAACTTCTTTGGTGATTCCCGCGTATTTTATCAGGTCTTTTGGAATGAGCATTCTGCCTGTTCCATCCAACTCAAGGGGCTTAACACCAGCCATAAACTTGGTTATAAATTCCGCGTTTTTCTTTTTGAACATGTTGAGTTTGCTTACCAGAGCCGTCTCTTCCTGCCAGTGACTTACTGGAAATAACTCAAGACATTTTTTGAAAATGCTTCGCTTGATTACAAAACCCGAAGTGAGCGCCTCACCTATCTGGGTTTTGTACTGCACGGGGAACATTAAACGTCCCTTCGTGTCCAGTTTGCATTCGTATGTCCCTAGTATATTGATCATTAAAAACGAAGAATTATGGCGTAAATGTACTAACTATTTACCACTATTTTACATTATTTACCACCTTTTACCACATTGTTAAAAAAAAGTTACGTTTTTAACAGAAAAATGTGTAGGTGCTTTTTTTCAAAAAATTGATATACAATAGCTTATATTTGTTAAGAAGGCGATAATCAACTTATTAACAATGCATCATGTCAAAAATTGTTAATAACTCAACCTATAATTTTTTTGTAAAATCAAACTGGAAGCGCCCTAAAGCATCTAAAATCAATTGGTTAGGGTAGGATTGTTTCTGTGTGCAGGATGCATTGAAATACATCAAAAAACTGAAAATATGGTTTTCTTAGGTGTATTATTTCCTGATCTATGATGTTTGGTTGCAGCCTTGTTTGCTATCTTTGTCGTAATGGAACGTATCACCCTTTTTGCTGAAATATTGCTCCCATTACCAGTGCCTGGTGCTTTTACCTACCGGATTCCGTTTGCGTTGAACGATGAGGTAGCTATAGGCCAGCGTGTAGCTGTTCAGTTTGGAAGTCGGCGCGTGCTGGCTGGCATTGTAAAGTCTGTTCACGAGCAAGTGCCCACGGGGTATGTGCCTAAATACATATTGTCTGTTCTTGATACAAACCCTGTTGTGTTGCCGCTTCAGCTTAAGTTTTGGGAATGGATAGCGGCCTACTACATGAGTACTGAAGGCGAAGTGATGGCTGCTGCGCTACCCTCTGTTTTTCGACTGGCCAGCGAATCGAAAGTAATGCTGCACCCACAGTTTGTTCCCGACAAGGAGGTGCTTGGGAATGCCGAATACCATATTACGGAGGCCTTACTCCAGAAAAAGAAATTGACCATTGGTGAGCTAACCAATATTGCCGGTATAGCCAAAATACTTCCGGTACTAAAAACCATGATTGAGCAAAAGCGCATCATTATGGAAGAGGAACTTGAGGAAGTTTACAAGCCAAAAAAGGAAAAAATCGTTCGTCTTACTGATGCTGCTGCAGATGAGGATCAACTTAGAGTTATCATGGATGAGCTTGGAAAGCGGGCACATAAGCAACTGGAGCTGATGATGGCATTTATAGGCTTGGCTGGATTTCCGCTTAATAGCACCACCAGCATCCTACAGTCCGATCTACTGGCTAAGTCAGGTGCGTCAGCTGCAGTTTTAAAATCGCTTGTCGAAAAAGGGGTTTTTCTTGTTGACGAAAGGGAGGTGAGCCGCATTGAAAATGTAGCCATCCATCAGGATGAAATGGTAAAACTGAGTCCACATCAACAAAAGGCTTATAATAGCATTGATGAACAGTTTGGTAATAAAAATGTCGTGCTGCTTCACGGTGTAACTTCCGGAGGCAAAACAGAAGTGTATATCAGGTTGATGGAACGGTTTTTGGCCGAGGGAAAACAGGTGCTTTATTTGCTTCCAGAAATTGCGCTTACCTCACAAATTATCTCCCGTTTGCAACGCTATTTCGGCGACAGGATCGGTGTATATCATTCTCGGTTTGGACGAAATGAGCGAGCTGAGGTGTGGATGGGTCTTAATGCAGCAGGTATAGTCAATAAGCGGGATATTGTGCTAGGGCCTCGCTCGGCTATCTTTCTGCCTTTCAGTAATCTGGGATTGATTATCGTTGACGAGGAACACGACACCAGCTATAAGCAGTTTGATCCCGCACCTCGCTACAATGCCCGCGATGCTGCTATTTATCTAGCCTCGCTGCATGGAGCAAAAGTTGTTCTTGGGTCGGCTACACCGGCAATCGAAACTTATTACAATGCATTACAAGGTAAATTTGGATTGGCTAGGCTTACAGAGCGTTTTGGCGGTATTAAAATGCCTGAAATTAGTGTTGTCGATATGCGCGAGCAGCAGCGGTTGCGCCAGATAAAAACCCACTTTTCTGCTCCATTGTTGAAAGAGGTTTCGTCGGCAATAGCCGTGCAAAAACAAGCCATTTTGTTTCAAAACAGAAGAGGTTTTTCGTTGCGTGTTGAATGCGATACCTGTCATTGGGTGCCTGAGTGTAAGCATTGCGATGTTACCCTGACTTACCACAAAAAAAGCGAACTTTTAAAATGTCATTATTGCGGTTATAGCACCACTGTGCCGCCTGCCTGCCCCGATTGCGGTGCTACCGGACTAAAAATGAAAGGATTCGGAACAGAGAAAGTGGAGGAAGAACTTGCCCTGCTGTTGCCGGAAGCACGTATCGACCGCATGGACTATGATACTACGCGTACCAAAAATGCTTTTCAGAAAATACTTTTGAAGTTTGCAAACCAACAAACCGACATTCTTACCGGAACTCAAATGGTAACCAAAGGCCTCGACTTCGATCACGTTCAGATAGTTGGTGTGCTAAGTGCCGACAGCATGTTAAGCTATCCCGATTTTAGGGCACATGAGCGCAGTTTTCAGATGATGGCGCAGGTGAGCGGTCGTGCCGGACGAAAACACCAGCAGGGCAAAGTGATTATTCAGTCGTGGAAACCAAAACATCCTGTTATACAGATGGTTGTACACAACGATTATGAGGGCATGTATCAACAGCAAATTTACGAAAGGCAAAAGTTCAATTATCCTCCTTTTTACCGCTTGATTATCGTACGATTAAAACACAAAGATCCATTGCTTTTAAACGATGGTGCTGCTGCATTGGCTGCTGATTACCGAAAACAATTCGGAAAATTTGTTCTAGGGCCTGAATACCCATTGGTTTCCAGAATAAGGAACTATTATATCAAACATATTCTAATCAAATTCCCGCGCAATATCGACAGTTTTAGAATAAAGGATGTGCTGCATGCCTCTGTTGATCAGTTCAGAACAATTAAAAAATACCGACCCATCAACGTTCAGTTTGATGTAGACCCACAATAATTTCAGTGTTTTTCGAGCAAAAAAAGCCACCAATCGGTTTCTCGTGGGTGGCGGTCTTGATGGAGGAGGGGATCTTAAATAGTTATAAAATACTTTTTACAGAAAGGCTTTTGTTTTATTTAGTGATAATCTTATGGATTCATCGTATTTTTTTGGTTGTTACGGTTTACGTGCGTAAAATTGTTAAAAAAACAAAACTATCGCTTACTGTTTTTCAGTGTTTAACGCAACCTTCCAGAGTCGTATGATGTCATATAGTATTGGTTAGAAAATCATATTACTGTCTAACTTTGGTATAAAATTTGATTGTAAATGTAAAAAGATAACTATGAAAAAATTATTACTATTTGTTTTTATTGCTCTTGCAGCATCGTTTTCAGCAAAAGCCCAACTTTTTGAATTGTCGCATGAAGGTCATGTTTTTGGTGCCGAAATAGAAGTAGTTGGGAGCCCAACTGACACTGAAATTATTTTTGAACCTCTTGTAAAAAATATTTCAGGTGTCGGGATGAGTGTTAAGTTGCGTCGAACTATTATAAGCGCTGTTGAAGGCACCGAGAATTATTTTTGCTGGGTAGCTTGTTACGCTCCTTTTGTTGATGAGTCTTCAGAGTTTTTGTATATGGATTCCGGTTTTCAAACAGAAGCCAATTATTGCTCGTTTCACTATGCACCACTCGGATATGCCGGTATTACAGTTGTTGATTACACCTTTTTTAACAAGGACGACGAAACCCAAAGTCAAACTTTTAGGGTGAACTTTAAAGCAAGTCCTGATGCTATTGACGAAAATATTCTCCGTGGTGTTCAGTTTTCAGATGTTTATCCTAATCCGGCCAACGATTTTATTAGTATCAATTATCAGTTAGTTCCTGAGGTAAAAACAGCTAATGTGCGTATTTCTAATTTACTTGGATCCGTGGTTAGTGAGCATAATTTTGATCAGGGTAGTGATATTCTTAAGCTGAATGTGTCGAATTTGGATGGCGGCATTTATTTCTACTCCATCGTTATCAACGGTGAGATAATGCAGACCAAAAAGCTCATCATTCGCTAAAAAATTCACATAGGGTATTTATAAAAAAAACCGGCGATCGACCGGTTTTTTTTATGTAAGAAAGTTCTGTTTATAAGTGCTAAAGACCAAAAGCAGCCTTAACTTTTTCAGTATAGTCAAGCTTTTCCCAAGGGAAAAAAGTCACGGTTTTTTTGTACACATTCATGCCATTTCTGTTTTCAACAAAAGTGGTAGAAGCATCTTCATAGAACACTTCAATTTCCTGATCAAACGAATCTCTGCCAAAATGACCATAAGAGGCTGTTGGTTCAAAAATGGGATTCTTCAGCCCAAATCGGGAAACGATGGCATAAGGCCGCATATCGAAGATGCCCTCAATTTTCTTACTTATTGCGCCATCTTTCATGGTATTTCCATTTTCGTCTTTCACGTGTGCTGTTCCATAAGTGTTGATGTAAAAGCCAACAGGCTTGTCTACACCGATGGCATAGGCCACCTGCACCAGTATTTGATCGGCTACACCTGCTGCCACCATGTTTTTGGCAATATGGCGTGCAGCATAGGCTGCAGATCTGTCAACTTTGGAAGCGTCTTTTCCTGAGAAAGCACCGCCACCATGGGCGCCGTGTCCGCCATAGGTGTCGACTATAATTTTTCTTCCGGTAAGACCTGTGTCGCCATGAGGGCCGCCGATGACAAATTTTCCTGTCGGATTTACAAGCAGCTTCAGGTTTTCGCTAAACAATTTCTGAATACGTTCTTTGTAGCCAGCTTTTACGCGTGGGATAAGAATTTTCGCACAATCCTCTTTTATTTTGGCTTGCATTTTTTCTTCGCTGTCAAAATCGTCGTGCTGCGTTGAAATAACGATGGTGTCAATTCTAACTGGGTTTCCATCGTCATCGTATTCGAGTGTTACCTGCGATTTTGAATCTGGACGGAGGTAGGTCATTTCCTTGCCTTCGCGGCGAATTTTTGCCAGTTCGAAAAGTAAGTCATGCGCAATTTCGGTGGTCATTGGCATTAAGTTTTCCATTTCTTTGTTGGCAAAGCCAAACATCATGCCTTGGTCGCCGGCACCCTGATCTTCTTCATTTTGGCGCACTACGCCCTGGTTAATGTCCGACGACTGTTCGTGCAGTGCCGATAAAACAGAACACGAATCAGAATCAAACTGATAGGCGGCTTTCGTGTAACCAATCTTTCTAATGGTGGCGCGGGCTACTTTTTGGAGATCTACATAAGCGGTAGTTTTTACCTCACCGGCAATCATGGCCAATCCAGTGGTTACCAGTGTTTCGCATGCTACTTTTGAGTTGGGGTCGTGGCGTAGCATTTCATCAAGTACCGCATCTGAAATCTGATCGGAAACCTTGTCGGGATGTCCTTCAGATACAGATTCGGATGTAAAATAATATGACATACTATTATATATTAATGATTAAACAAAGTAGGGAAGGTTTGTGTGATTCGCGGTGAAATGGTGCTTTAGCATTTTTTTTCCGTGGTTGCAATCGTTCAAATCTTTCCACAAACGTTCTTTAAAAACGCGGTGCAAAGGTAGAAATAATTTTTAATCGCTCCGAAAACTTTTGCTTTTTGCTTTTTGAGGCTGTTGATTGGGGTTAAAAAAACCTACTGTTTTTTCGTGAGGTCGTTTATTTCTTTCAGTTTTTTTGGGTTAAAAAGTTTGAGAAAAAGCTTGCCTATAAAGCGTGGCCCTTTGCTTAATACATTCATGCGAATCGTTGGTGGTAGCTGGTCTATTATTATGGTGGCTATGTTTAAAGTTGCAGCCACTGTTCTTCCCGGCAGCACCTGGATAGGAGTGAGAAATCCGAATTGCGTGTTTGTTTTTTTGTAACCAGCTTCTTCTCCGCATTGCCCCACCGTATATTCAAGGTGTTTTATTTCTTTTTGTGAAAGTTGTTTTTTCCAAAGACCCACGCGGCTGGTGTTGACTTTTTTTAATAAGCTGGCATGGTATTTTTCTAAAAACCCCGGTTCATATAGTTTTAAGACATCTTCTTTTTTTTCATGAAAATTAAAAATCTCGATTTGAAATGGTATACCAGCAAACTGGCACAAAATATTCATCGACTCTTCTGGTTGTGCTACCAAATCTTCATACCGTATGTGCATGTATGCCTTTGGGTTTTTTAGTGCATCTCTTCTTATTTTTTTATAAAAATAAACCCATTTTTGTGCTGCCAGTGAAGGCAGCGGAAGCTCAAAGTCTACATTTTTTATCGACACAAAGTTGTCGCGGTAGTCGCGCGTTATGTGAATAAATTTAGCGTTGGGAAATATCTTCAGCAAACGTTTGGTGTAAATCGTGTATCCGGGATTCTTATCGCCAATGAGCATGATTTTGTCTTTGGGGAAAACCGATTGATAGGTGAGATAGACAGATTTGCAGATGTTTCCGTAGCTTTGTTTGCCTTCAAGCTCTAGCAGGTTTTTCATCAGTAGTTCCTCATCAAGTTTCCACAGATCGAATCGCCACTGTTTCTGGAGTTCATGGTAAAACACAATTAGGTCTTGTTTTGACCAATGCGTTTTTTTGCGGTATTTCCCATAAAGATTTACAATAAACTGGCATTCAGGCGGAATGGCTACCTGTGTATGGGCATCAAATAAGGTGCGCAACAATGTTGTTCCCGAACGTGGGCGACCAACGATAAATAAAAAAGGAATATCAGCTAGTTTGTCCATTTGCTGCTTATTTTTTTGATGATGGGAGAGAGTACCTTAAAATCGGATTTTTTAAAGTAAAATATTTCTAACAAAGAGAGTTTGTGTAAGCGTGTATAGTATATCCAGTATCCCGTCACGCCCAGAAAATAACTTACGTTTGAGGCCATAGCGGCTCCGTTTCCACCGTATTTCGGAATCCATAAGTAATTGAGCATAATGTTGATAACGAGAGCTGGAACAAATATGTACAGGGTGACCTGAGGTTTTCCCATTCCTGCAATTTGTCCGCTAAGCACCCTAAAAACAGACATTACAACAATGCCTGGTAAAATAATTTGTAGCATTAAACTGCTTGCGTCGAAAGCTTCGCCAAAAAAAAGCGGCACCACGAAAGGTGAAACAATATATAATCCAATGGCGATAATAAAAACGAGTGCCAGCACTGTTCGCGTAAGTGGAAGTACCATTTCTGGTGTTGCTTTTTCATCTTTGTTGGCGGTACGGCTAAACAGTACAATGCTCACAGCCAGTGGGATTTGCCATAATTGTTCGGCAAGTTGCGTGGCCAGCGAATACAATCCCACTTCTTCAATTGTGCTGAGCTGTTCGAGCAATAAGATGTCAATTTTATAATTGAGTTGTAACACGAAAAATGACATTGAAAACAAAATTCCCAAGCTTAGCAGTTGTTTAATAATGGTCGGATGTATGCGCAGCTTGATGGTAAATTGGCGTGCCAACATGCGTAGAGCTGCAATGGCAACATAAATGTTGGCAAGCAATGTAGCCGCAACTGCGCCTACCAGCCCCTGTTCGAGCCACCAAACTATAACCGCAGCAAGAGCCAGGTTAAGCAGGTTAATCATCCAATTTAGCTCATTGGCTTTTTTCATTTCATCCTTGCCATAGAAAACACCGCCAGCGTATATTGTAGTTAGTCTGAACGGGATTACGAAAAGAACTATCGCGATAAGCAGAATACTAAACGATTGATCTGAAAAAAAATAAAAACCGATAGCACTTAGCAGCATACCTACAAAGCCTGCACCTATCAGGATAATGATAATGGAGGAAACCAACTGATGTTCGTCAAATTTTTTATTGCCAATAAGGTAAATTGAAGCTCCCCGAATTCCCAGATGGGCTAGGCTGACTGCGATGAGTGGTATAACAATCAAGGCGTTATAAGCTCCGTAGCCTTCAGTGCCCAAAACGCGTGTGAGCAAAACCACCAAAAGTAGGGCGCTAAGCAGCGAAACGATATTGCTGTTCAGCACACCAATAAAATCCCTGAAAAATCCCCTTTTTGCCATAGCAACTTTTTATCCTGATATCCAGCAGGGGCAAAGGTCGTGTTTTTTCTGAAGAGGGCGTCCGAATTTGGCCTTTGATTAATTCTTTATCTTTGCATATCCTACTATACATCTAATGACTGAAAGAAAAAGAAAACTGCTCCTGATAAACCCGTTAAACACTTCACGAAAAGGGCTAATCATACACAAACACGTTATTTATCCCCCCATTGGGCTGGGAATAATTGCCACGCTCACACCCGGTAACTGGGAGGTGGAAATCATGGATGAGAATTTTGATACCTTTACTTTTAAAGAAGCTGATCTGGTTGGTCTTACAGCCCTTACTTCTAGTGTTACCAGAGCTTATGAGCTGGCTGCGGTTTATAAAAGTAAAGGTATTCCAACCATTATTGGCGGTATTCATGCATCCATGATGCCTGAAGAGGCGTTGCGGTTTTGTGATGCCGTTGTGGTTGGTGAAGTGGAGAGCGTTTGGCCCGGACTTATTGCCGATTTTGAAAATGGACAGATGAAACAACGCTACCACGGAAAACTATTGTCGATGGAGAATGCGGTGCAGCCCGCCCGACAACTGTTTCATCCCGACTATAAATTTGCAAGTGTTCAAACTTCAAGGGGTTGTCCTATGCGCTGCGACTTTTGCTCGGTGCATACCTTCAACGGAAGCACTTACCGTCAGCGTCCCATCGAAGAAGTTCTGGATGAGCTGGAAACTGTTGAGCACAAACTGGT
>CAYWNI010000036.1:0-13648 GCA_964459525.1 uncultured Lentimicrobiaceae bacterium
TACGCTTACACCGTCAAGGCTTTCAGATAGCTTTGTGCTGAAGTTTAAACGACCTTTGGAAACGTTCCTTTCAACCATTTCTTCCAATCCCGGTTCGTAAATAGGAATAATTCCTTTTTTAAGGTTTTCGATTTTTTTTTCATCGATATCTACGCAGGTTACTTCGATACCTACTTCTGAAAAACAAGCTCCGGTTACCAAACCTACATAACCTGTTCCAACGATAGTTATTTTCATTTTTTTATTCTTTTGATGATAAGCTTAATATTAAGGAATTCAAAGATACTTTAAATATAATAATGTGCAAATGTTGATCGGTTTTTTATGTGCTCAAAATAGCATTGCTTCAATCGCGTTCCTTTAATTTATTTGGTAAGTTACGCTCAATCCAAACGATTCTTTGAACTGTAATTTAGGGCTCGATGACACTTCAACTTCTTCCCCATCCACCATTTCATAATTTGGAAGTAGGGCGTTGTGATCGTACTTGAGCTGCATGTACAATATAGTGGAAAACAGTTTGTTAACCGAAAATATTACCCGTGTATCGAAGTCAACATCAATATTCCAGCGATTCGACACATCCAAGTCGAGGTAATTATTGTGCAAGGTTAGCGCTGTATTTAACTTTATGTTGTCCATTATTTTGGTTTTGTAGGTTGTAAGCAGGTTTAGTCCAACCTCCCCTAAAAAGTGTTTTCCTGGCACAATAACATTACCGGCGGTATCCAAAACCGCCTTTTTTACACCATAAGCGCCAATATTAGCCAGTCTTTGGTTTTTCACAAAAGTCATTTTCCCTGAAAGCGGGCTTAAGAACAGCTGAAATGTTTTGTCGGGTTTATAATTGAACCCGAATGAAATTGTTAGGTATGCTGGAGCGAAAAATGAAGAAATAAGTGTGCTGTCGTCAGGATATTTGTATCCATCTGCAAATTGCGTTTTTAATGTGGTCAAAGCAGTAAGGCTCCAATTTTTAGAGGTCTGATGACTAAAAGCGATGAGTAATTCTATTTTGTCGTCGGTTTTTTCAATTCGGTGGTCGGTGTACCCAACAAGTCCAAAGGCCATATTGCCACCGTGGTCAAAAGTGAATTTTCTCCGTTGATAGGTAAGATCGTAGTCAATGGCTGCTTTTCCCGAAAGGGAATTGTCGCCGCCCGATGCCCAGTTAACAAAAACGTTTTGGTTTAAAGTGAGTAGGCTTAAGCTTTTAAACGACCAATACTTTACGCTGTCTACAGTTGGCATGTGATTGGTGGAGTCGCTATCGCTACCCTTTGATTGTAAGCAAATTCCGGCAAACAGCAGTAGTAATATGATGCTAATTGGTGCTTTTTTCCGGCTTCTTTCGGTCATGGTCAATCAATTCGGATTTTAATATTTTGATAACATTAAATGGTTTTAATTATTGTTTAAACCACATGGATTCGTCAGATTATGTCAACGAATCCATGCGATTTAAAGCATTTTTTTTTTATTTCAGCCATTTATCGAGCCAACTGAAGAAAGTCCTTTGCCACAGGATTGCATTTTGAGGTTGTAGTGCCCAATGGTTTTCATCTGGAAAATAGAGAAATTCTGCCGGCACATCCTTTAAAATAGCGGCGTTAAATGCCGTCATGCCTTGCGTGAAAACAACGCGGTAGTCTTTTTCTCCATGAATCACCAATATTGGGGTGTCCCATTTGTCGACGTATTTGTGGGGTGAGTGGGCGTAAACTTCCTGGGCTACTTTGTTGTCTTTTTCCCAGAATGGGCCACCTTTATCCCAGTTCTCGAACCACATTTCTTCTGTTTCAAGGTATTGGGCTTCTTCGTTAAAAATACCGTCGTGTGCCACAAAAGCCTTAAAACGGCCATCGTGATTACCTGCCAGATAGTAAACGGCGTATCCTCCGGCACTAGCACCTATTGCCCCCAGCCGTTGATTGTCGATAAAAGGTTCTTTTGCCAACTCATCAATGGCTGTTAGGTAGTCCTGCATGCTTTTTCCGTGATAGTCGCCGCTAATTTGTTCTTGCCATGCTTGTCCAAATCCGGAAACTCCTCGACGTGCGGGTGCTACGATAATGTAATCGTTGGCGGCCATAATTTGGTAGTTCCAGCGGTAATGAAAGCTTTGGCTTAAAGGACCTTGTGGGCCGCCTTTGCAGTAGAGCAAAGCTGCATATTTTTTGTTGGGATCGAAATGCGGCGGATAGATCACAAAAACCTGCATGTCTTCGCCATCGTGGGTTTTTATCCAGCGTTCTTCTGTTTTTCCCATAGCCAACTGATCGAGAAGCAATTGGTTGGTAAACGTAAGCTGTGTCGCGTTTCCATTTTTAGGATCGATGCTAAACAACTCGGATGGAAAGGCCATTGTTTGTTTTGAGGTGATTAGTTGTTTTCCGGCTAAAGCCAGCGAATGATAATCTTGAAGTCCTTGGGTAATTTGTTCTACTCTTTGTTTTTTCAGGTTGTAGTTGTAAATCTGGTATGCGCCATGCCAGTCGCTTGTAAAATAGATGCTTTTGCTGTCGGGAGTCCAGGTGATGTCGCCAGCATTTTGATCGAATTTTTCAGTGGCATAGGTTTTTTCGCCTGTGGCCATGTTTAGCAAATAAAGTCTGTTTTTGTCAGATTCATAGCCATCACGTTCCATGCTTTCCCATGCCATATAGTTGCCGTCGGGTGAAAAAACTGGAGTTACATCAAATCCCATGATACCTTCGGTGAGGTTTTTTGTTGTGGCTGTGGCCAGATCGTAAAGGTAAATGTCAGAATTTGTGGAAAGGGTTGCTTTTTTTCCGGTAAGTTTTTTGCAGGTGTAAGCAATGGCTTTGCTGTCGGGGGTAAAGCTTACTTGTTCGATGCCGCCAAACGGTTTTAGTGGTGCCTGATAGGGCTCTCCTTCGAGGATATCAAGCGCATTTGAAACCTGTTTGCCGTCGTAGTCGGCCACAAAAACATGGCTGTAAGTGTCAACCCATTCATCCCAATGGCGGTACATCAGGTCGTCAAGCACGCGGCCTGAAGCCAGCGGAAGGTCTGTGTAAAGCGATTGGAATTTATTTTCCAAAACAACCTCTTTTGTGAATACAATCTTGTTTTGGTCGGGAGCATATTTAAAGCCTGTTATGCCATCTTCAATATCCGAAATTTGAGATTTTTCCGATCCATCCGGATTTATTTCCCACAGTTGAATTGAACCACTTTCGCTGCTCAGGTATCCAATTTTTTTGCCATCGGGACGCCAGATAGCATTGAATTCACTTTTTGGGGTTTGTGTAATCTGGTTGACTTTATTGGTTTCTAAATCAAGAAGATAAAGGTCGCGGTTGCCTTTGTTCTGTGCGATGGAATAATAGGAAACGCCATAGAGAATGTGTTTTCCGTCAGGAGAAGCCTGAGGGTCGCTTACACGCCCGAATGCCCAAAGTACCTCCGGTGTCATGAGATCGCTGCTAAGTTTTAGGTCTTGTTTGCCAATAATGGCGGTTTCTGATTGGGCAAATATCCCGAGGTAAAATGAAAGCAAAAGTGCTAGCGGGAGCATCCGAAATTTTTTCATGATTTTTAGTTTTATAAATACAGATTTAATTCATTATTTACTGGTTATCAGTGTTTAAAGGAAAAACCTATTCGAGAATGAAAGATAAAAACACACTGTTTTCCAGTGCCACAAAAATAATGAAACATGTCGGAATAATCATTCCAAATTACTAGTGCAGGCTAATAATCACAGGATTTCCTGATAGCCCGATGCGGATGGTTTGCGCCTGTTTTGAAAATGAAGGGATCTTGCTCTCAGAAGCTAGTTCGTTTGCTAGAAATTCAGCTTTGCTTACATTTGGTTTAAACGGAATATCAACCCATTTTATTTCATCGTTTTCTGTGGCAACAGGACGCCAAGCTATTAGTTTTTTAGTCTGTCCGGTGGCATCTGCAAAAGCATAAACCCAAGCTTGGTCATTCTCCATAATTACCTCCTTGAAGTACAAATCGCCGATATTGTTTTTGAGCTTTTTAAACGCCTCGAAAGCCGCTTTTTTCTTGAAACCACCGCTGTAGGAAGCTGTAAGTCCGGACCTGTTGTGCATCATGGAGTGATAGTCGACATTGGCGAAAAAGTACCAGTAAAACGCATCTACCCCCAACCTGTAGAATATCAACGCCATGCGTGTTCCGTAAATGGCCTGCTCATATTCCGAAACGCATTCGTCGTGCGTGCAGTCTTCGCCACCCCCATCACTGTCGTAGCCATATTCAGTAACAATTATTTCTTTTCCGGGCATGTTGCTGTCGCGAAAGCGTATGAGGTTATTTATAGACCAAACTTCCGATCTTGGGTCTTCAGGAATTACGGCAATACGCTTTCCGTCGTTATTAAAAACGTACGGATAAATGTGTGTGTTTAAACCATCCAGTTTGTCGCTCGCTTTTTTTGTTACAAAACTTGAAACGTAGTTTTTTAGGTCTGATTGGGGGTTGTAGGCCTGTATGGCACAGGGAAAAACGCGTGCTTTAGGAGAAACATCTTTTATGCCTGATGACATGCCGAAGAGTATATTTTTGTAGACAGCGCTACTATACTCCCATGGTTCATTTCCTATTTCAATTGTTGAGATCAAGCCTTGTTTTTTCACAAAAAAGTCAGCGAAGGCTTTTCCGTAACGGTATGCCTCTTTTTCAGGATCAATCCAAACCTTGTCAGAAAAGGTTGATTTTTCAAATGTTATGGAGGCGTCTATGTCAAAGCCGGCATCTTTCCATGTCTGGTATTCACGTTCCCATTGCAGCCAGCCGGCACCTGTTTTATTGGTTTCCGGTTTTTTTGCGCCAAAGTCAGTCAAATCCTGAGGGCTGTTTATGTCCCAGTCGATGCGGTGATAATTTCGTGCTAACTCGGCAATTTCAGCAAAGAGAAACGGCCCTTGTTCGTTGTTCAGTTGGTCGCTATATAGGTTGTAGCTCCAACCCCAGAAGCCATTAATACCCAAGCTTTCGTTGTAGGTTTTTGTTGCTGGTTTAGCCTCTGGACGCGGGCCATAGGGGCCGTTTTTCGAATAGGCGGCAATTTCGTACAGTTTGGCTTTTTGATAGGGGCGGCTGACCAGAACAAACTCAATATGTAGATAGCGCAACATGACCGCTGGCTGCATAATGTGATTGATAGGTGCTGTGGTCATCGGCTCCGGATTTGAAAACTTAGTCCAGTTTTTACCATCCAACGACCACAGCAGTCGGATGCCAAGAACGCCTTCTCCGTTGAAGTGTCTGGTGGTTATCCAGCCGATTTGCGTTGGCTTTTTTAAATCAAATTCAACAAATTCTACAGGATTATTTTTTAAGAGTCCGATTTCAAAAAGCTCGAATGGCGCATCGCTGGTGAGAATTATTTTTCTCAATGGAATGGAATCCGCAAGCTCAACCGACTTAATTTGATAGTTTTCGGAGGGAGCATAGTAGGTTTCAATCGTTTTGCCATCGTATACAAAACTTATCTTTACAATTTCTCTGGTGTTGAGTTTTACATGGGCCCAGGCAGATGTCATCGATTTTAATAATTCAATGGTCAATGATTTTCCTGGAAAAGAGGCTTTGGTGTCGGTGTTTCCGTCGAAACAGAGTGCTATGGAGGTTTCATTGGGAACTACCCTAAAATCGCCAGTTGTTAGAAATGCGTTTAAATAGCTGTTGGTAAGGTAGTTGGTTGGGAGCGCGTTGGTTGACTCCCACATGGTTGTGGGGTCGCCATCGGTGAGTGCTTGCAGGTTTTCGCCTGAGCTTACAGAAATGTCTGCGTTGTTAAGAAGCGAGGGTATCAACCCGGCGTTATCATCCCATTGGGCGTTGAGTTGAAAACCATATAAAAGGAGCATTGCCACAACAAACTGTCTCATTGGCTGTTTTTTGCCAAAAGTACAAACAGTTTTGCTTACATGATTTTATTTGCAGGTTAAAAAACTTTCGATAAAATTGGTTGTGTCCGTTGCTAAATATAAAAAGTTCGTATATTTGCAGCCACAAAAATGGTGGGTGTAGCTCAGTTGGTTAGAGTACCAGATTGTGGTTCTGGGTGTCGTGGGTTCAAATCCCATCATCCACCCCAAAAATCCCTAAAGGGATGTATTTTAGTTATTTAGGAGCACTTTTATAGGTGCTCCTTTTTTTTAAATTGACACTTTTGCTTCATTTTGTGTTTTTTTGGTTAACATTATTTAACACCCCGCTGATACCTCTCTTCTTAACGTTTTCGTTTAAGTTGTACTTTTGAAGATTATTTACACGAACAACCAGATTTCTTTTGTTACTTCTGATTTGAAGCACTTGATTTATATGAAAAAAATTATCCTAAGTACCCTGATATTTAGTTTTGTAGCTATTTCTTTAACCCTTAGAGCCCAAGGAAATGGTCAGCCCATGGATCCCGACCAAACCCTGAAAAAGCTCAATACACTGATGTATTTGATCAACAATTACTACGTTGATACATTAAATATGAACACGTTAACCGAACAGGTAGTCGAAAACACGCTTAAGGAACTGGATCCACATTCGGCTTATATTTCTCAAAAAGATGTCGAAAAGGCCAACGAGGGTCTTGAAGGTAGTTTTGAAGGGGTTGGACTAACTTTTCAATTGTATAAAGACACCATTCTCGTGATTGCGCCCATTCCTGGCGGGCCCTCCGACAAGGTGGGTGTGTTGGCTGGCGATAAAATTATTACCGTAGATGGCATGGAGGCAACCGGAAAAAAAGTTAATAACGATTGGGTAATGAAACACTTGCGTGGAGAAAAAGGAACCGAAGTGGTTGTGGGTATTTACCGAAAGGGGAATGAAGAGCTTATCGATTATAAAATTATTCGCGACGAAATACCCATCAATAGCATGGATGCGGCTTTTATGCTTGATGGACAAACCGGCTATATAAAGCTGAATAGGTTTGCGCGGCAATCGCAGGAAGAATTTGATTCGGCTCTGCTGACACTGCGTAAGCAGGGAATGAAGAATTTGATTTTTGATTTACGTGGCAACTCAGGGGGTTACTTAGGAACGGCCATGAGCATTGCCGATGAGTTTTTACCTACCGGTAAATCAATTGTTTACACGGAAGGTGTAAACAGTCCGCGACAGGATTTAAACGCCACTGCAGCTGGGAAGTTTGAAGAAGGCAAGCTGGTCGTTTTAATTAACGAGGGTTCTGCCTCGGCTAGCGAAATTGTTTCTGGTGCGGTTCAGGACTGGGATCGGGGTGTTTTAATTGGGCGCAGGTCGTTTGGAAAAGGATTGGTGCAGCGCCCGTTTCAATTACCCGATGGCTCTCAGGTTCGGCTTACCATTGCTCGGTATTACACCCCTTCGGGTCGTTATATCCAAAAGCCATATGATGAAGGTGTTGATGAGTATTATAAAGATTTTATGCATCGGGTTGAGCATGGCGAATTAATGACGGCTGATTCTATTCATTTTCCTGATTCGTTGCAGTATCAAACTGCTGGTGGACGCACTGTTTACGGTGGAGGAGGGGTGATGCCCGATATTTTTATGCCGTTCGACTCACTGCGTTTCACAAAAACGTATGGCGATTATATCAGAAAGGGCATCATGAATGGTTTTGTAAACGATTATCTCGACGAGAACAGGAAATCGCTGCTGGATTCCTATGCTGATTTTACTGCATTTAATAAAGGTTTTTCGCTGAGCGATGCTGATTTTGAATCGTTTGTTGAACGGGCTAAAACCGAAAAAATTGAAGTTACCGATGAAGAAATTGTTCAAAACGGAGCGTTTGTTAAAACCCAGCTTAAGGGACTTTTGGCAAGAAACCTTTACGAAAATAGCGACTATTTTGAGGTAATCGCTCCCATGGATGCTGATATTGGCAAAGCGATGGAGTTATTGCGCAACGATGAAGCATACAATAAATGGATCCATCTAAAAAAGTAGCTGATTGACAGGCTCTTTTTAATCCCTTAAATTGCTTTCCGACTTTACGCGAAGTGCTTAGCGACTACTTGGTGGTCATACCTTCGTACATCTTGGTAAACACGGTATCAACAGGTTCCCAAAGTTCTATCTTGTTGCCGTCGGGATCCATTATGTGAACAAATTTTCCGTATTCGTAAGTCTCTATTTCATCGAGAACGTTCACTCCGTTTTTCTTGAGCTCGGTTACAAGTTCTTCCAGATTTTCAACACGGTAGTTGATCATAAAATCTTTCTCGGAAGGTTGAAAATAGGTGGTTTTTTCTCCGAAAGGGCTCCATTGCAAATAGCCTTTTTGATCGGGTTGGTCACTGGATCTAAACTCAAAAAGCGATCCGTATTCGTTGGTAACAAGGCCTAAGTTTTTACCATACCATTCGTTAAGTGCTTTTGGGTCAGTGCTTTTAAAAAATATGCCACCGACACCGATAACCTTTTTTTTCTGTTCCATGGTTGTGTTTTTTAATTGTGAGTTGGGTTGTAACAACCACGTATTGAGGCTGTCGAGAACCTGTTTTTGTTGTTGTTCGGGTAAGTTGGCAATTCGCGTTCGATGACTGCCTCCTTTTTTTACCACCTTAAAAGTGTTGGTTTGTCCTCCTGGTTCTAAAGCCGTTGCCGACCAAGGATCATACTCTCCGTATATAAAAATCATGTTGTTGGCATAATGCCTTAGAAAAATGTCCACCTTTTGCATGAATTCTGGTTCAAAAGCAACTTCAATTCCGGAAGGAAGGGTAAAAACAAAATCCACGTTCGATGTATAATCGGTATAAGCTTTAAATGGCTCGATGTCATAGCCATACATGCCAATCTGGCGCATTGCTTGGTAGAAAAAGGGCTGCATCTGTTCGATGCCTTCGTTTGAAACCCAATCGAAACCAGCCACCTGATCCAGGTGTTTTACCATTTCGGCGGCTGATGAGTTTGAGTCGGGGATTTGCTCACAGGGAGTTTTTCCCCATTGCCAAAAAGCAAATGGATACTCAAAAACAAGTAAATCGTATGCTTTAGAATAACCCATGTCGTAGGTAAGTTGTGGTTTGTTGGCTTCTTTGGTAAACACCCCTAAAAACTCCTTTTTGTTTTTAAACATCGCCATTTGGTAAGCTTTGATTTGTTTTCGGCATTCCTCAGTTCCTACTTGTTTCAAAAACGAATAAACCCTTTTGTCTTCAGATGAAAAGGCAACCGGTGCTACATACGAAACGCAAATATCTGCGTCCTCTGGAAAGTAATACTTGAAGAAGTTTGTGGTTTGTCCCCCTTTGCTAATACCTGTCGAAATCAGTTTTGTGGCATATATTTTTTTGATAAACTCCGCTATGCGGTGATGATCGTTGGCTGCATTTTCGGTAGTCAGAAATTCCCATGCAAGACTGTCTGGCTTCGAGTCTCCAAAATAGCGGTGCTCAACACACACTTGGTTGGCATTGAGCGCATAGGTGAGTTCATATTGAAAATCTTTGTTCACCGCAGGGTTGGCATCGTAACCTTCTGTAATAAATACAACGGGATTATTAAAATCGCGATGCGAAATAAAAACCCTTTGGGTAAAGGTATCCGCAATAGCGCCATGGTGATCTACGGGCTGTTTGAAGCTAATCAGGTATTTTTCGGAAAAAACTTCATTGGTTTCGAGTGGCGTATAACTAAAAGGATATTCTTGCGCTAGGGCGTCGAGTCGTTCTTTTAATGGTTGTGCTGTAATAACATCTAAACCCAGTAATAACCAGAAAATAGCTGTGAACAGGTATTTATTTCTCATAAAGTATTGAATATATGGTTGGTAACAGTTGTTGCTGATTTTGACTTTTCTAAAAAAGTGTTTCCTGTCCGATTTTTCAGAATGTCATAAAACACGAATCACAACCTTACTGCAAAACAGATAAAAGATTGTGATTCGTGTGGGTGTATGATATAAGGACTAGTAATTGACTTCCTTAATTTCAAAAAACGACTGAGGATGCAGACAAGCCGGACATTTTTGTGGCGCTTTTTTGCCTTCGTGCAAATAACCACAGTTACGGCATTTCCAAACAATTTTGTCGCCGCGCTCAAACACGTGCCCTTCGTCCAAATTTTTGTACAAGGTGCGGTATCTTTTTTCGTGGGCTTCTTCAACTTTGGCGATTAGTTTAAATGCCGAAGCGATTTCCTTAAACCCTTCTTCTTCCGCAATGCGGGCAAACTCAGGGTATAGCTCTGTCCACTCTTCATTTTCACCTTCGGCAGAAGCTTTCAGGTTTTCCATAGTTGTTCCAATTTTGCCTGCTGGGTAGGTGGCTGTTATTTCAACCATATTTCCTTCCAGAAATTTGAAAAAACGTTTGGCATGTTCTTTTTCGTTAAGTGCTGTTTCCATAAATATGGCAGCAATTTGTTCCAAGCCTTCTTTTTTTGCCTGACTGGCAAAATAGTCATAACGCATTCTGGCCTGCGATTCGCCAGCAAAAGCTTTGAGTAAATTTTGTTCTGTACGGGTACCTTTTAAACTGTTCATGGTTTCTTTTTTTTTTAACAGCCAAATATACTTAAAACCTGCTGTATGTGTGTTGGTTGTGCCCTTCCTGTCGTTAGAATCATGACGTTTTTGAGTTAAAAGTAATTTTAAATCAGCGTGTTATAGTCATATTTTAATTGATTTTAAACTGTGCATGGTGTTTCGGCTTTCAAAGTTTAACTGTTGGTTTGGTTTGTTTTTTATTTTTACAACTTATTTTGAGTTGATGAATCACGACAGACTTTCGGTAGAAACCATAATAATGTCCGACTTTTCGGGGGCTCATGCCGACTTTTTAGCTCAGGTAGCCATTGAAAATCCAGATTTTATGGCGCAATTGGTTGAAATAGCATTTGCCAACCAAGAACCTCTTTCAAGACGTGCTGCATGGCCATTGCGCAAAGTATTTGACAGTCAGTCTGATCGTGTAACACCCTACTTGGATTTGTTTGCCGAAAAATTACCACAATTGAGGCAAGAGTCGGTATTGCGTACGATTGGTTCTATTTTGGCCCGAACCGAAATTCCGGAAAAACACCATGGTGCGTTGCTTGAATTTTGTTTTGGAAAAATGCAGCAAAGTGGAACATCCATTGCTGTATTGGCCAATTGCATGGATATTTTTTACCAGATTGCTTCTCGCGAACCTGATTTGCTTCGTGAGCTGGAGCTGATATTTGAAATCATTACTCCAGGAGCCTCGCCCGGAATAAAGTCAAAAATGAATATCATTCGTCGGAAAATGAACAAGATGAAGCCAAAAAAATAGCGGTAGCCACTACTGCGACAAATTGAGGCGTAACAATCCTTTGCTTACCTTTGTCGCAAATTTATTTTTATGTTGAATATCGGGAAATGGAATACGCTCACCGCCGCACGATCTACAGATCACGGGTTCTACCTTATAGATGGTGATGATAATGAAGTGCTTTTGCCAAATAAATACATTACTGACGGGTTTGCCGAAGGAGCAGAAATTGAAGTCTTTTTGTACCGTGATTCTGAAGACCGACTCGTGGCTACCACAGAAACGCCTTTTGCCGAACTTCATGAGTTTGCAGTGCTCGAAGTAATGGAGGTGAATAAAATTGGTGCTTTTGCCGATTGGGGTCTTGAAAAAGAGTTACTTATTCCTTTTTCGGAGCAAAAAATGCGACTCTTTCCCGGAAAAAAGGCCGTTGTTTACATTCGGTTGGACGAAAAAACACAGCGTTTGTTAGGAACCACACGCATCGAACATTATTTGGAACGCGAAGATGTGGAATTGGAACTGGGTCAGGAAGTTGATTTGCTTATTTGCGAACCCACCGAAATAGGAATGCAGGTTATTATTGATAATAAATACCTTGGTTTGTTGTACGACAATGAGCTTTTTCAAGCGGTTTTGCCGGGAGAGCATGTTAGGGGTTTTGTGAAAAATGTGCGTCCCGATAAAAAAGTGGACGTGATGCTCCAAAAACCCGGATATGGTCATGTAGAGCCTGCATCAGCAAAAATTCTTGAAGTACTGAAAAAGAACAAAGGTTTCTTGGCTTTAACCGACAAATCGGAACCGGTAATCATTCTGGCGCGCCTCGAAATGAGCAAGAAAACTTTTAAGAAAGCCATTGGATCACTCTATAAACAACAGATTATCAGGTTGGAAGAGGATGGTATTTACCTTGCCAGCGAGGATTAGCCAGCTTTAATTTTTCCTTTATACGTCTCCTTTTTTTTATCTTTGCACGCCTACGGATGCCATTATGTTAAAAGCAGAAAATCTACACAAATCTTATGGAAAACTTCAGGTGCTTTCCGGTATTGATCTGGAAATAGCTGCTGGTGAAATCGTGAGTATTGTTGGGAAATCAGGCGCTGGTAAGTCTACTTTGCTGCAAATCTTGGGCACTATCGACAAGGCAGATCAGGGAAAGATGATTATCCAGGGCGTTGATGTTATGACCTTGAAGGTAAATGAGTTAGCGGCATTCCGAAACAAACATATTGGCTTTGTTTTTCAGTTTCATCATTTGCTGCCTGAGTTTACGGCCCTCGAAAATGTAATGATTCCAGCATTAATTGCAGGAGAAAAAAAGCAAAGTGCTGAAAAAAAAGCCATGGAGCTTCTTGGTTTTTTAAACTTAATGGAACGCAAAAGTCACAAACCTGCTGCCATGTCTGGTGGCGAACAACAGCGTGTGGCTATAGCCAGAGCGCTTATCAATAAACCTTCGGTTGTGTTGGCCGATGAGCCATCAGGTAACTTAGATTCACAGGCTTCTAACGAACTACACGAACTAATTTTAAAGCTCCGGATTTCGTTTGGGCAAACCTTTGTGATTGTTACCCACAACCGCGAGTTGGCTGACATGGCCGATCGTAAGTTGGTAATTGCCGATGGAAAAATTCAATGACAAAATAATACAACCGAAATATCGTTTACACCTCACCCGATAATGATAAACTGTTAACGGAAATATGTTTAGAAAAATTACCCCCTCTATAATTTGGCTTTTCAGTAGTAAGTTAGTTATAATGTTGCTGATGCTGATTACCACAACAACGTTGGCCCAGCAAGCCATTACCTACGATGAAGCCATTGTTTACGCTGACCGGAAATTCAAGGAATCGTCGTGGCTGGATGCCAAAGCATATTACCAGATGGCTTTGCGTTTTAAGCCAGATGATGCTTATGCTACCACAAAAATTTCGGAAATTGTAAAGAAAATGCAGGCGAAAATGGAGTCGGAAGAGCTTTATTACGTGCATATTGACAGGGCCGATGAGTTGTATGAAAATGGTAAATTGAATCAGGCGCTTTTGCAATACGAGAAAGCACTTGAGATTATTCCAAACGATGAATATGCCCAAAATAAGCTAAAAGGGATTATTGCCTTTCAAGCGGGTGAAAAAGAAAAACTTGAACGGTATGAAAAGCTACTGGCCGATGGGAAAGACTTGATGGTTAAAAAGGATTTTGATGAAGCAATCTCAAACCTTGATCAGGCGCAAAAATTATTTCCTGGCAACAGCGAGCCCGGCGAGCAGCTCGCACTAGCGGTTACCCTGAAAAAAGAATGGAGCGAACAGCAGCAAAAGTGCAATGAAAAAATGGTTGAGGCCTCCAGGTATGAACTGATTAACGATTATGTTACCGCCGTTGAAAAATATAGAGAAGCATTGACTTTT
>CAYWNI010000037.1:0-13308 GCA_964459525.1 uncultured Lentimicrobiaceae bacterium
TTTTTAATTGCCGTGTTCTTGGTTGTGTTGACTTCCTGCCAACAGGAAAAAACACAGGTAATCACCGAGAAAATCCAGTATGATGTCAACATCGAAAGCCCCGATCCGGAATATGATTGGTGGATACAAAATTTGGTTGGCCCAGAGCGTGAGAAGCTTGTTGATCAAATTGTTGACGGTGTACTTGAGGGGAAGTTTCAGGCCTATGATTATTTCAACCAGCCTATAACTTCCGAGGAAGTCAGGCGATTGTTTGCTGATACATTGCTCGTTACTTTTAGGCAGGCAGAGCCGCCTTATGAGTTATTCGATTCGCTTGTGATACGGACTATAGAAAGGTCGGATATTAAGCGTATCCGGTTTTTGGAGAGCTGGAAAATGGATGCTGAAACGCTACAATTTGAAAAAACCATCTATGGAATTGCCCCCATCGCTCGTCGTGATGATTATGGCGACAAAATTCAATGGCAACCACTTTTTTGGATATATACAAACGATAAATTTCTTACTAAGCTAAAAAACTAAACTTAACACCTGATTAACATGAAAATTATTTCACTAGAAGATGTTCCTTCAAAAGCCGTAAATATGGAAGGCGCTGTAGGAGCGACAAAACAAATACCATTATCTGCCGAAGACGGTGCGCCTATTTACGCCTATCGGGTTTTTTCTTTAAATCCAGATGGTTATACTCCGTACCATCAGCATCCGTACGAGCACATGAATTATGTGATTGAGGGAGATGGATTTCTTGTAAATGAACAAGGGGAGAAACAAGCCATAAAACAAGGTGATTTTGCTTTGGTGTTGCCCAACGAAAAACATCAGTACCGAAATGCTTCGTCTAGCAACAAATTTGTTATAATTTGTGGTGTGCCAAAAGAATTTCAGTAGAGGAAAGGACTTGTTTTATAAGAGTCAAATGATTCTAATATTGTGATTGATGTAGAAACACAAATATGTTAGTGTGGTAAAAAAAATCTGTTTTGTGTTCTGAAATCCGAGGGTAAAAGGTATTATTTCTCAGTGGGTATCAAAAGAAAAGAGGCTGTTCCTTATCGAAACAGCCTCTTTTCTTTTACAGGATAAGTTGATTAGTATTCATCATCAAGAAATCCAGTTCTTCTTACTCCTGAACAAACATAAATTGTTCCAGGATCAGAGGCCCATTCAATCTCCATGTAAATGCTATCAGTTACATTTCCCGCTTTTGACATGCCGCCATTAATAATGACTTTGCCGTCAGTTATTGTTGTGTTATCATCCCATATAATGTCGGCACCTTCAACAACTGAAAAAGTGTTGCTCTCTGCGTTAGCATTGGCTTTTACTTGAAATTGCCAAAAGTTCCCGTTATCTGTAACCCACATTTCTGTGCTGGTATTAGCAGCTGTATTCGAGGTGGTAAGTACAGTATGACCATAAACATCAGCCCCGTCAACAGTGTAAGTTACCCACCATTCTCCAGGAAGTGTTTTTCCTAAGTTTACAAAGTCCACTGTAGGATCTTTCATCTTATCGCAAGACATCATAAATCCAAGTAACAGTGTAAAACTAATTATCAGTATTTTTTTCATATTTGAATAATTTTAAAGTTAATAACTACTACTGTTTTACTAATAATACATCAAAGCCAAACTGAGCATCGATCATTAAAGCATAATAAGCGATCGTTCCACCATCAACTACGATGTCTTGAGCTTCTGTAGGATCTCCCCATCCGGGCACAAATCCTTGTGAGCTAGTCCAAGTTCCATCAGCGTTTTCGGTAAAGATACCATCAGCAGCATAATTTGGGCCATATGATGGAGGGCCTTGCCAGTAATAGCCACCTAGAATATCATCAATTTCGTATACTCCGGGGCCAATTTTTGTAATGGTAACAGTACCACCAGCATCTTTGTTAACCCGAATACCATCGTAAGTACCAGAAATATCTGTACCATCGAAGCCGTATTCGATCACCCTAACTTTTCTCTGCACTGTTGCGCTATAACCATCGCTATTTACAGCTGAATAGTTAATATAATAAACAGCAGGAACATCTGGATTTACACTTCCTTCTATAACAACTGGTAATTCAGCGCCATCAGCAGTTGCAGTTACTCCTGGATCTACGTAGGGTACTCCTTTTTCAACAACTGTATATGCATCACCTTTCATATCAAATGTTGCATAGTATGTTACTTTAGAAATATCTTTGGTATCTTTTTTACAACTGCTTATTAGCACTGTGGTGATTAATACCAACCCGATATATGTTAAATATTTATACATAATATTGTTTTTTTTCATGTTAATTTATTATTTCTTATCCCACCAAACTTTAGTTGTAAAAGCAACTGGAGCGGGGGTGTTAGGATTCCTTGTAGTCTCGATATCAGGAAACATGAGTCTTTTTGGGAATTGTCCAGATGAAATTCCTTCTGCAGGATAAACTATTTGACCAGGAACATAGTTGACATTGTCTGAGAATACAGGACTTGTTTTTGGATAACCTGTTCTGTTTTTTTCAAAGAATGCTTCAAACGCATGTGATCCAGGTAGTGATGCCCATTTTTGGGTAATTATGGCTTCTAATTTTGATTCAAAATCACCAGTAGGGTATGCGTATGGTTCACCATCGTCATAAATGCCGTCTGTAGGGATGTTTAATTGAGCAAATGCAGCTTCAATACCCATTTGATACATTTCTTTAGCGCCATTTCCAGTAAAAAATCTTTCGAGTGCTTCAGCTTGAAGAAAATAAGATTCTGCGGCAGAAATGAAATATACAGGATCGGTTGCTTTTACTAACGCAACAGAAACAGTAGCTGGATCCAGCACAGTACTTGGAAGACTAAAAGTTCCTTGATTCATGGCTTTTTGACCACCTGAGCCTGGCGTGTAATATGCATCAAGTCTTGGGTCGCCATTGTTTTGTAACCATGACATAAATGTTACGCTTGCTCTAAGGTTTGTGGCAACATTTAACTGACGGAAGTTGTATTCATACAATGGGTTGCTTTTTCCTGCAGCGTCAATAAACTGTGTCATTGCAGCATCTACATTTAAAAAGCCATTTCCATTAGCATAAAGGCTTTCAATTCCTGCTTTTGCTACATCGGGTTTTGCATAAACCATTCTTAAGTACATTTTCATCATCAGCGAATTGGCAAATTGTTTCCATTTTGCTACATCACCGCCGAATACGAAATCGGTTTTGCTTACTGCTGAGTTAGTGCTGGCATCAAAATCTTGAGCTAAAGCATCGTTAATTTGTTCGATCAGCTTTGTGTAAACATAATCACCATCATTATATACGGGAGTGTAATTGCCTTGATCGCCTTGGAATGCTTCATCATATGGTACTTTGTCGTAAAAGTCTACCATAATCTGGTAAGTGTAGGCGTTCATTACAGAACCCATTAGATAGTAAATCCAGTCTTCGTTTTCTTTGGATTTGCTGATTATAATGTAATAATCGTTGAGGGCACCTGAAAAAACTTCTGACCAAGTATACTGAACGGTAGTTTGTGTAATGTTGAATTGATCGTATGCTTTGTATTGATTGGCAGCATTTGATTGTGTCCAATACTGTGACCACATTCCACCAATGATAGCATATTCTGCGCCAATTCTTCCTGCTGAAGATGCAACAGCAGCGGGGAATATCAATTCTGGAGTAGCAACATCCACTGTGGGATTATTGGGGTCTGTGTTGACGTCCAGAAAATCCTTTTCACATGATACAAATGCAAGTGTCATGGAAAATACTAATAAATATTTAATTATTAATTTCATACTAGTTTCTTTTTTAATTGTTAGAAGGACAATTGTAGTTTAACTCCAAATGATCTTACCGTTGGGCCAACTGCGAATTCACCAAATTGACCACGAAGATCGTTACCATAGGTTGTTGACTCAGGATCGATGAAGTTGTTTTCTTCAGGTGTCCACATGAGTAGGTTTCTGCCAAAAGCTGTAACTGTAAAGCTGTTGAAAGGGGTTTTAGCTAAGAAGCTTTGTGGTACACTGTAGGATAGTGTCAATTCTCTTAATTTCATGAAAGATTTGTCTAAAACATGCTCTCTTGAAATTGAATTGTTGGTAGTTTGATTCCAGTATTCGTTTATGTTAGATTTGGCAATAGGAGTGGTGTTTTCTTCGTATGAAAAAGTACCGTCACCGTTGTCAATTTCAATAACCGAGTTTGGAACGATAAAAGGATTTCTGTCGTTGTACATGGTATTGGTTGCATTTCCAACAAAGTAATTCAACCTAGCTGTGTAACTGTAAAACAAACCGCCTTTTTGATAATCTAAAGTGGCTCCTAAATTCCAGTTCTTGTAGCTGAACATGGATGACAAGCCCATAAAATAATCTGCTTCAGATGTTCCGTAAACAACTTTTTCGGTATTGTTTACCGGTATGCCATTGCTACTGCTAACAATAACTTTTCCATCGTCGGTATATTTCTGAGTTTGACCTGAAAACTGTCCTAATGGTTCACCTACTACTGCATTGTATTCAATTCCATATGCTTCATATAAGGTGTATTTTTCAATTCCGTTAGGTAGCGATTTGACTTCACTTCTGTTTTGGGTGAATGTATAGGTAAGATCCCAAGTGAAATTTCTCGTTTTTATAGGGACAACGTTTAATGCTAATTCGATACCCTTGTTTGAAACAACCCCTAGGTTTACAACTCTAGTGGTATATCCCGAACTTGGAGCAATACTGATTGGCATAATTTGACCGTCAGTTTCTTTTGAGTAGTAAGCAACATCAATTCCAATTCTGCTTTGCAAGAAGCGGATGTCTGCTCCAATTTCCCACTCAGAAGTAATTTCTGGCTGTAAGTCGGCATTTCCAAGTTCATTACCCATTTCGAAGGCGGTTACTCCGTCGATTGGAAACTGAATATCACCAAATCCTAAGCCAATATTAGCAGCAACGAGTGTGCTATAAATACTATATGGATCAGCATCGTTACCCGTCATACCCCAACTTGCTCTAAATTTAGCAAAACTTAAGATTTCGTTGTTTTCAAGTGCGGAAACTGCTTCTGTTAGGATAAAGCTTAAGCCAACTCCTGGATAGAAAAATGAATTTTTATCTTTTGGAAGTGTCGACGACCAGTCATTTCTTGCAACTACATTTAAGAAGAGGTAGTCTCTAAAACTCAAGTCAGCTTGTGCATAAATACCATATAACCTTTTGTTTTCGTAATAAGACGAAGCTTCTGTTGGTGCATTGGGACTGTTATTCAGATTGTAATATTCTGGTATTGTAAGTGCCTCAACTGTGGTAATTTGTTGTCTGTAGTTTGTTTGTAAAACGTTCCAGCCTACAAGAGCGTCAAGATTAAAGTCGTTATTAATCTTCTTTTTGTAATTTAACATTACATCACTGTTAAACTCTCTTGAATAGAAAGATTGTTCACTTACACCTCCAACTGCTGTGTTGCCTTCGTTAGGTGAGCCTTTCTTTGGTATAGCAACTGCTTGCCAGTCTTTAAGCATCGAGTTGATAACGTCTGTAGATATACGGGCGTTTGCAGATAATTCGCTTGTGAAATCATATTTGAAAAAAGCGTTTCCGTAAAATCTTTCCGATAGGAAATTGTTGCCGTTTTCATTTAAAACAAAGTAAGGATTTTGTGCATAAGGAGTATAGAAATTGTCAACATTGTAGAATTTGTTGTTGTAATCAGCCATATCTACGATGCTCAGATCCCGAGGGGTTTGAATAATTTCCTGGAACATTGTGCTTCCTGCTGCGGTTCCTTGTCCTGTGGTAACGAATTTAGATTCTTTTCTTACATAGTTGGCAGATCCACTTGCTGTAAATTTGCCATTTGTAATACTGCCTTTAAGTGCAAAGTCATTTCTTTTGTATGAGTCTGCATCTGTTGGTACAACACCATCCGAATTTACGTTGTTGTATGAAAACAAGAATGTAGAATGATCGTTTCCGCCACTTAAAGAAATGGTATTGTTGTAGGTAGCCCCAATATCATAAAAGTCTTTTAAGTTGTTTTCCTGTGCGGCGAAAGGTTTGGTGAGCTGAGAGTTGTCAACGACATTTCCCCATGGGCGTGTTTTGCCGTCTACTTTTGGTCCCCAACTACCATTTTCATTGGATGCCCATAGACCTGACCATCCTTGTCCATAAGTATTTTGAAGCTGAGGAACTCTCAGTGGGCTAGAGAAATCTGCAGAGGTAGAAAAGTTAACATTGATTCTCCCAGGTTTTCCTGCTGCCATTTTTCCTTTCTTCGTGGTTATTATTACTGCACCGTTTGCAGCCCTTGAACCATAAAGTGCAGTAGCTGAAGCGCCCTTAAGAATGGTAACACTTTCGATGAGATCTGGATTGATGTCATTTGCAGCGTTTCCAAAGTCCTGTGAGCGGTTTGTTGTTGTTGCTCCAACACGTGAATTTTCAATAGGCGACCCGTCTATTACGTACAAGGGTTGGTTACTTCCGTTAATTGAAGAATAACCACGCACAATAACAGATGTAGATGCTCCAGGTGCACCTGAAGTGTTCGCAATACTAACACCAGCAACTTTACCTTGAAGGGAACTCATCATGCTAACGGGTGCAGCTTTGTTTAGTTCGTCGCCAGTAACAGTTGTGGCGGAATAACCTAAAGCTTTGGCCTTTCTGGTGATACCAATAGCCGTTACGACTACCTCATCCATCATCAAGGCGTCAGTTTCCATGCTGACACTAATGTTGTTCTGATCACCAATTGGCATTTCAATTGTTTTCATGCCTACAAATCGAAACACAAGTGTCTCATGTTCTGGTGCCACATCTAGCGTATAGTTACCATCGACGTTGGTTATGGTTCCCGTTTGGGTTCCTTTCACCAAAACGGTAACGCCCGGCAGGCCGCCTCCGTCTTCCGCGCTGGTAACCTTACCACTAATGGTTCTTGTTTGTGCCTGTGCGTAAGCACCTAGCATAAACAAGAAAGCCAGCAAAATTGTAATTTTTCTCATAATGATAATTTTTGGTTAATGAATTTTGTTATTAAACTATAAATTTTAAAATTTATACCTATTTCCTCTGAATTCAATCCTGTTTCTTTGAACAAAGAGACAACAAACTTAAGAATAATTTAACATGCGTTAACATAATCTGTCTTTTTTTTCTTGAAAGTCGATATTGGAAACGTTTTCGGAGGTGTTTTTTGTCGAATTATGATTTGATAATGACGGTATTGTCAAAAAAATAACAATTTGGCTTCGTTACTGAAATATTTTCCGATATGCGAACAGAAAAGCAGAAAGTAAAACAACCAGAATCGTTTCGGCCAGAAAGAAATTTCTATCGACCGCTTGGGCGAAAATTAGCAACAATACTGAACAAAGTGGAAAAAGCCAAAGACTGTGTTTGCTTCGTCGATTAATTGCTATTCCGGAAACAAACAAGGCAAGATGCAATGCAACTCCAGCAATTAAATAAAGCCATAACAAGTCCTTATTATAATAGGTCTGCTTTAGGCTTTCTGAAAAATCAATATCTAAAATCAAATAAACTGTTATTGAGCCAAAAAAGAGTACGCCCATAATCCCCATTACAATAGCGGAAATAGCAATAATCCTTAAAAAAAACGGGTTTCTTTCAGCCAAAATGATTTTTGGTTTTGTTTCTTCACTCATGTTTATTTCATTAAAGGTAAAAACCGAGCATAAAGCACAATAAATAAAACGGCCATAAGAAGCTCAAAGGCAGGGAAGGGCAAGGTTGGCATAAATACCTGTTGCAAAATCAATAACAGAATTTGGCTGACTGCATAAAAATGAATGCCTATTTTTTTCAGATTCCACATATAGTATGCTCCAACCACGCTTACTACATAAAGCAAGCCCTGGTAAAGGAAGAATTCAGGTTTGGATGAAAGCATAAGGTTTATGAGGTTTTCTTGCTCACTGCTTAGTGAAAAAACACTTAGGCCACCTTCTTCATACACGAGTTTGAAGCTGTCGTAAAAGGTGAACATTAACAAGTTGGTCAGCCCTGAAACGCCACTGCCAATAAAGGTAATGATGCACAAAAATGTAAGTAAACCGGGTCTGACCGGAGCCGTTTGTTCTGTCATGATGTGGCTTATTGTTTCGTTATTCCAGGCTTCCGATAGTTTTTTCTACCTCGTTTAATATTTCACATGATTTTACCAGTGCTTTCATGTTGTTGTGGTCGTTATATAAAGGGCGATCAATTTCGAGAAATTCAACATGACGGCGCACGACTTCGTGCGCTTTGGTAACACCTTTGCCAAATGCGTATTCACGGAAGTCGAGGGCTTGAGCTGCCGCCATAATTTCAATGCCCAGAATGCCGTAAGCATTATCCAGTATTTGGAAATTTTTAATGGCTGTGTTCATCCCCATCGAAACAAAATCTTCTTGATCGGCGGCTGCAGGTATACTCTGTATGGAAGCGGGTGCCGAAAGAATGCGCTGCTCAACAATCTGCATATCAGCAGTATATTGGCTGAGCATAAGACCAGAGAACATGCCGGCGCCTTTGGTCAAAAAAGGAGGCAGGCCACAGCTTAGGGCAGGATTGTTGAGTCTGTTCATTCTGCGTTCCGACATTACGCTTACCATGGTAATGGCAATTCCGGCCATGTCCATGGGCAATGAAACCGGTGTGCCTTGAAAATTAGCCCCCGACAACTGCATGTTTTCATCAGGAAAGAAAATAGGGTTGTCGCCAACGCCATTTAGCTCTATTTCAACCTGTGACCGGGCATATTTCAAGGCATCGTGGGCCGCTCCGATAACTTGTGGTGTTGAGCGCATGGAATAAGCATCCTGAACTTTATGCGCTACTTTCCCCGTTTTTAAGTCGCCACCTGCCACCAGATTACCTATTGCTTTTGCACTTCTCACCGCACCTACAAAACCCCTTACCTCATGAAGTCTAGTGTTGTAAGGTCCCATGTTGGCTTTTAATGCTTCAAGCGACATGGCTGCAGCTATTTCTGCTTGTTTGAGCCAGTTGTTTGAGTCAAACAAAAACAGGGCACTCATGGCGGTAAGCACATTCGATCCGTTTATCGTACCCAGCCCGTCGCGGGCTTGTAAACCTGGAATCGGGATTCCTGCCTTTTGCATAGCATCTTTGCCTTCGAGCAATTCACCTTCAAAAAATGCTTGGCCTTCCCCCATCATTAGCAGTGCAATTTGCGACATGGGGGCTAAGTCGCCGGAAGCACCTACCGAACCTTTTTGGCATACAAAAGGCGTTACTCCTTTATTAAGCATGTCGATGAGGGTAAGGGTTATCTCAGGGCGAATTCCCGAATTGCCATGGGCATGTACATTTACTCTTCCCAGCATAGCACCTCTCACATAATCGAGTGACATAGCCTCGCCGATACCAGCTGCATGATTGTATATCAGGTATTTCTGGAAATCCTTAACCTGATCATCGTTTAGCACGACCTCTGAAAACTCTCCAATCCCTGTATTAACACCATACATAATTTCATGGTTGTCAATTTTTTTCTCAAGCATGACACGGCATTTTTTTATGCGTTCAAGTGCTTCGGGATGTAATGCTACTTTTTTACCGTTGCGGGCAACTTCCACAACATGTTCAATGGTTAGGCCTGATCCTGTGATGAGTAATGTCATTTTTACTGATTTTTAAGTTATCCAAATGCAAATAAATATTGCGTTTTGGGGAATTTATTTTAAACAGCCTAAGCTGAAGTTGTTTTCATTATCAGTCAACAATAGGGCGAAATTATGGAAAAAAGTGCTTGTTTTTAAAATATCAGACTTCTTTTTAGCACGATTTTGGGCGGTTTTTGTTCGGGAGATTGATGTCATGGATTGCGCTCAGTTTAAAAACCACAATCCGGAATAAATTCTAAATAGAATTGAATTACTTTTGGGACATAAAATTAAACACAAAGCCGGATGGAAGTTTATACAGAACTTACTGACCTTAAGCAGGTAGAGCAAGAGGTAAGTAGTAACACATCGCTGATACTCTATTTCTACAACGATCATTGCGCGCCATGTATCAGTCTCCGGCCAAAAGTAAAAGCCCTAACCGATGAGCAGGTCCCCGAAATGAAGCTGTTTTTCGTTAATTCGGAAAAATATCCAGCGATTTCAGCACATTTTCAGGTGTTTTCGAATCCGACCTTGATTATTTTTTTCGATGGGCGTGAATACCGCCGCGAAAGCAAATACATCTCAATACCGCAGCTGGCTGCTGAAATTGATCGGCCTTACCAGATGATTTACAGTTAAATTCCTGGCGTAAGCGCATCTGGAAGTTCAAACACGACTTCTCTTAAAAACTGAATGGTTTTTTCCATTTCGTAATGCATCACTTTATCTTCTTCAATAAAGGGAACTACTTCACGATAACGTGTAACAAATTCTTCGATAAACGGCGAGGATTTGGTTGGTTGGCGAAAGTTAAGTGCCTGGGCTGCGTTGAACAGTTCGATAGCTAAAATGCGTTCCAAATTTTCGACTACTTTATAAGCTTTTGTAGCAGAATTAGCTCCCATACTCACGTGATCTTCTTGTCCTTGCGATGACTCGATGGAGTCGACGGAGGAAGGCGTACAGAACATTTTATTTTGGTTAACGATACTTGCGGCCGTGTATTGCGGAATCATAAATCCTGAGTTTAACCCCGGATTTGCAACCAGAAATGGAGGTAACCCTCTTTTACCGCTGAGGAGCTGGTATGTTCTTCTTTCGCTAATATTGCCCCATTCGGCAGCTGCAATGGCCATGTTGTCAAGGGCAAGTGCTAACGGTTGCCCGTGGAAGTTTCCCCCAGAAACAATCACGTCCAGCTTGGGAAAAATAGTGGGGTTGTCGGTAACGGCATTAATTTCTGATGAAAACACAGATGACACGTAGTTGATGCTGTCTTTTGAAGCACCGTGTACTTGCGGAATGCAACGAAATGAATAAGGGTCTTGAACGTGTTCTTTTTCGCGGGTAATTATTTCACTACCATTTAGCAAAAAACGCATTCTTTCGGCGGTTTGAATTTGCCCTTGGTGGTGGCGTATTACTTGCAACTCGTGCATAAATGGTTCAATGCGTCCATCAAAAGCATCTAGCGAAATGGCACTTATAATGTCGGCAAGTTCCGATAGTCTGAATAATTTAAGTAATGAAAAAACGCCAAAAGCGCTCATAAACTGGGTGCCGTTGAGTAATGCTAGTCCTTCCTTCGACTTTAGCTTTATTGGACTCCATCCGCGCTTGGCGAGGGCTTTTGCCGATGAGATTTTGATCCCGTTGTCGTACACTTCACCCAGACCAATTAAGGGCAACGACATGTGTGCCAGCGGCGATAAATCGCCGCTGGCTCCCAATGAGCCAAGCTGGAAAACAACTGGAATAATATTTTCGTTATAGAAATCGACAAGACGTTCAACCGTGGCCAGTTGTACGCCTGAGTGTCCATAGCTAAGCGACTGAACCTTAAGCAAAATCATGAGTTTTGTGATTTCTTTTGGCACCTCATCGCCCAAACCGCAGGCATGCGATTTCACAAGATTTTCTTGTAATTTTCCTAGGTCTTCACGCGAAATCCTTTGGTTGTACAATGCTCCGAAGCCTGTGTTAATACCATAAATTGGTTCATCCTGTCCGGCTGTTTTTTCATCAAGGTAAGTTCGGCATAATTCAATGCGCTGCCTTGCTTCCTCTGATAACTGAATAGGGGATTGGCTTTTTTGTAATTCAAAAATGGTTTTAAAGGTCAGCTTGCCATGATTGATAAGGTGTGGCTGGTGGGTCATAGGGCGATTATATTCTCGATTTAATTATTTTAATTAGTTGTTCGATGGTAACTGTTTCCTGAAGGCCTGTTTTCATGTGCTTCAGGTTGTAGCTGTTCGATTTAATTTCCTCTTCGCCCACCAGCAATACCAGCGGTATTCCTTTTTGGTCGGCGTATTTCATTTGCTTTTTGAGCTTGTCCGCATCAGGATACAGCTCTGCGCTGATGCCTGCATTTTGTATTTTTTGAAGGAGAAGCAGACTGTGTTTTGCCTCTGTTTCGCCAAAGTTTACCAATAGAACTTGCGTGCTATGGTTTGCCGTTTCAGGGAACAAATCTAGCTCTTCCATCACATCATAAATGCGATCGGCGCCAAACGAAACCCCAACTCCTGACACATTGGGCAAGCCGAAAATACTCGTTAGGTCATCATAACGTCCTCCGCCGCAAATGCTTCCCATTTGAATATCTTTTGCTTTTACCTCAATTATGGCGCCAGTGTAGTAGTTCAGTCCACGTGCCAACGATTGATCGAGTTCAACTTCGGCATTTAGGTTTAAGGTACTCAGGTGCTGTAAAACCGTATCTAGTTCTACTATACCATCCGTCCCTTCTTTTGTGTGACCGATCAGTTCCCGAAGACAGTTGAGTTTACTGTTGTTTGTGCCTCCTAAATTGATGATCGGCTCCAGATTTTGAATATCTTCTGCTGTGAAACCTTTTTCGGCAAGTTCTTCATAAACTTTTTCCAGTCCTATTTTGTCGAGCTTGTCGATGGCCGTTGTTAGGTCGGTTATAAGTTCTGGTTTGTTGATGGTTTTGGCGATACCACTTAATATTTTGCGGTTGTTAAGCTTAATTACAATCGGGATGTTGAGTTTAATAAAAACGTCATCAATCATGCGAACAAGTTCAACCTCGTTGAGCAGTGAGTTGCTGCCAATTACGTCTACATCGCATTGGAAAAACTCACGGTAGCGGCCTTTTTGTGGGCGATCGGCACGCCAAACAGGCTGGATTTGGTAGCGTTTAAACGGAAACTGTAAGTCGTTTTGATGTTGCACTACGAAGCGGGCAAATGGAACGGTGAGGTCGTAACGAAGCCCTTTTTCAGAAATAGCGTAAGTAAGCTTGTTAATGGATTCCTCGGTAAGCAACTCAGGAGTAGTTTTGGAAAGGTAGTTGCCTGAATTTAAGATTTTAAACAATAGTTTGTCGCCTTCTTCACCATACTTTCCCATGAGGGTTGAGAGGTTTTCCATCGAAGGCGTTTCTATCGGTAAATAGCCGTAACGTTGAAAAACATCCTTAATGGTGTCGAAAAGGAAGTTCCTTTTCATCATTTGGTCGGGGGTAAAATCCCTTGTTCCTTTCGGAATGCCCACTTTTTGTGCCATGAATTTTTGTCTTAGAAATAAGCGACGCAAAATTAAGCAATTCCGCACAAATCATGGTCAACAATAAGTGGCTTCTATTCGCTTTTTGGAATAATGATTTGGTCTTCGAGGGTGCGTTTTGGTACAACGTGCACGCCATCAGGAG
>CAYWNI010000038.1:0-13143 GCA_964459525.1 uncultured Lentimicrobiaceae bacterium
TTTTTTTCTCTTTCCTGCCGATCTGATTCACGATTGATTTCCGTTTTGATATCTTCGGAGGCCCTTTTCACTTCGTTAATGAATTTACCCAACCCTCTTGCTATTTCTGGAATCTTACTTGGTCCGAACACCAAGATGATTGCCAGAACCACCAGAAATATTTCACCTGAACCGAAATCAAAAAATAGCAGTGTCATTGAATTTTTTATTAGTGTGAGCAAAATTAATAAAAAAAGTCCCGCTGCGACGGCAGCGGGACTTTCAGCTTTTTAAATCAAGGAAATTATTTCTTTCCTTTTTTGCTGTTTTCAGCTTTTAGTTTCATATCACGTTCTTGCTTGTCGCCGCCAAGTAAATCGTAAGCAATTGGACTAGCGGTAAACAGTGACGAGTAGGTTCCGATAACAATACCAATGAGCAATGCGAAAATAAAACCACGGATTACCTCGCCACCAAAGATAAAGATAACAAGGAGTACCACGATGGTTGTTCCAGATGTGTTCATGGTACGAGCCAACGTGCTATTTAAACCTTCGTTGATATTGCGTTTGATGCTGTGTTTAGGGAATAAGCCCATATTCTCACGGATACGGTCGAAAATAATTACTGTATCGTTGATTGAGTATCCAATAATGGTAAGGATAGCAGCGATAAATGCCTGGTCAACCTCCATGTTAAAAGGAAGTACTCCGTAGAATATGGAGAACATACCCATGGTGATGATGGTATCATGCGCCAAAGCGGCTACACCTGCCACACCATATTGCCAGCGTTTGAAACGGATAGCGATATAAATGAATATGATTACCAGAGCAAAGAAAATAGCCATGTATGCTTTGTTACGGATGTCGTAAGCAATAGTAGGTCCAATTTTTTGTGAACTCAGAATACCGAGTAGTTTGTTTTCGCCTTCGGTGTCAGAAGAGAAATCGATGTATTCGATGTCAGTGGTATACAGATCTCTAACGCCTTCGTGGAGTTTACGTTGGATGATGCCATCAACTTCTTGTCCGTCTTCTTCGATCATGTATTTGGTGGTAATCTTAATCTGCGAGTTAGCACCAAAAGTTTTTACTTCGGGAGAGATGTTGTCAAATTGAGCTGCCAATTGTGTACGTGCTCTTTCAACGTCAACATCCTGATCGAAACGAATAATGTAGGTTCTTCCTCCAGTAAAGTCGATACCGTAGTTAAGTCCTCTAAAGGTTAACGATGCTAAACTAATGAGGATTAGAACTGCGGAAATAACATAGGTAATTTTTCTATTTTCAATAAATTTGAATTTAGCATCCGCCAATACGTTTGCTGTCGATTTTGTTGAAAAATTGATGGTCTTGTTGGTGCGTTCCATCCACATGAAAATCAAACGTGAGATGAAGATGGCTGTGAACAAAGAAGCCAAGATACCAATGATAAGCGTGGTAGCAAAACCTTGTACTGGGCCTGTTCCAAATACATACAATACAATTCCGGTAAGCAGTGTGGTAACGTTACCATCTATAATGGCTGAGTAGGCATTTTGATACCCATCTGTTATGGCCAGCCGTATTCCTTTACCGGCTCTGATTTCTTCTTTGATACGTTCGTAGATAATTACGTTGGCATCAACAGCCATACCTAAGGTAAGTACGATACCCGCCATGCCAGGCAGCGTAAGTACTGCGCCAAGTGAGGCCAAAATACCGAAGATAAAAAATATGTTGGTAACCAAAGCTAAGCTGGCAACAACACCGGCGCGGTTGTAATAAACAATCATGTAAACCAGAACCAAGATAAAAGCCAAAATGAAGGAATTCATTCCAGAACTTACGGCTTCGCGACCCAGTGATGGACCAACAACAGCTTCTTCAACGATACGAGCAGGAGCAGGTAATTTACCAGCTTTAAGAATGTTTGCAAGGTCTTGTGCTTCGTTTAGTGTCATTGTTCCGCCTGAGATGGTTGACCTTCCTGTTGGAATTTCGCTGTTTACTACAGGATAGGAATATACATAGTTGTCGAGAACGATAGCAACTTGTTTACCGATGCTCTCACCCGTTAGTCTTTTCCATATTTTTCCTCCCTGACCGTTCATTTGCATGTCAACAGTTATCTGACCGTTTTGGTCAAAATCCTGACGTGCATCTTCAATTACATCACCGCCTAAAGCTGCGCTTCCATCTCTGGCACTTGCTTTTAGGGCGACCAGTTCTAATAAATCTGGTGTGTTTGGATCTGGTTTTACAGTCCAAGCCAATTTCATGTCGCGTGGGAAAATATCATACACACGCTTGAGCATATTGTTAATTCTAGCGGTATCTTTAATTGCGGCAATCCCGATGCGCGCCGTTGCTCCTGGCGACATTCTGCCTGACTGATCTTGAAAATAAGAAGGCTGTAGGTAGGCGTACAAAGGGTATTTTTTTGAATACTCTGCAAAATCTAGTTCGGAAGAACTCCCTGTAGTGTCTGATTCAATTTGGTCGAGAAGTTTGCTGGTGCTGCTTTTGGTTGTATCAGCAGTTGAACCTTCATTTTCTGTAACAGCTTGGCTGTCATTTTTAGTTTCACCTTCAATTTTTGTTGCGGCGTTTTCGGCTTCAACGGCTTCAGTTTCTTCGTTTAGAATTTCAGCAGTTCTCAGCTGTGCGTTGGCTTCGTCGAAGTAAACATATAGGTCAGAGAAATTGTAGGTTTCCCAGAACTCAAGTTTGGCAGTTCCTTGAAGCAACTTACGAACGCGATCAGGGTCTTTTATACCTGGTAGCTCGATCAAGATTCTTCCGGTGGCTGCTAGCCGCTGGATATTTGGCTGGGCAACACCAAAACGGTCGATACGTGTGCGAAGAATTTGATACGAACGGTCGATGGCGTCGTTGGCTTCTTTGCTGATGACCTTAAGGACTTCTTCGTTTGTTGAGTTGGTTGTTATACCCTTATCTTTAAACTCATATAGAAAAATAGAAGCTAAACGGGCGTTAGGATCAATTTCGTTGAATGACTCGCCAAACAAGGTAACAAAACCACTGTTGCTATTTTTTTGTTTTTCATAGGCCATTTTCATAGCTTGTTGAAAAACAGGATCCTGACTATTGCCAGAGAGTGCCTTGACGATGTCGCCAACCGATACTTCTAGCACAACGTTCATACCACCTTTCAGGTCGAGCCCAAGATTGATTTCCCTTTCTTTGGCTTGTTTATAGGTGTATTTGTCAATCAGGATGTTATAAACAACCACGTTGGCGATACTGTCGAGATAGTAGTTTTCTCTGGCGTTTGAAATGGAATCGAGTAAGATGATTTCAAGCACCTCGTTTCCGGCTGCAAGATCGCTTGCCTGTTGCACGGCTACCTCGCTCTGCGCATATTCTTTGGCTTTCTTTTCGGTACGCATGGTAGCGATTGTAAAGCTCAACTGATATAAACAAACCAGGGCAAAAGCAATGGCGAAAAATTTAATAGCTCCTTTGTTCTGCATTTGAGATTAATTATTAATGATTTTACTTCATTTTTTTGAGGGTGCAAAAATAGTATAATATTTGAGAATTAACAATTTTGCCTCTAATTAATAAAGGGTTTAACTAGTGTGGGTAAAAATTCGTATTCAGTTTTGCCGTTTTTTCGTCCGTCAAAGATCGATTGCGGTTTTATCGGGCAGTGAGCCAAGTCCAAAGGGTGCGGTAAGTTATTTTTTTCCCGTACATCAAAATCCCCGTTTTGTATATTCTTCCAGCCATCCATGTTGTGGCTATAAAACCCAGAACAAGCAATGCCATCGACAGGCCAAGTTCCCAATAAGGAACGCCAAAAGGAATACGCATAATCATGGTGATAGGTGATGTAAATGGAATCATCGACATCCAAAACGACAAGCTGCTGTCAGGCTGATTAACTACAACACCTGACATGGCTATAGCAAATATCAAAGGAATGGAAACCGGAAACATAAACTGCTGTGTGTCGGCATCATTGTCTACTGCTCCGCCGATGGCCGCAAAGAGTGATGCGTACATCAGGTATCCACCTAAAAAGTACAAAATGAAACTGATTATCATTACCGGAAGGTTGATGCTGCCCAGTAGCTCGGTTACCATTGTCATGGGGTTTCCATCCGTTCCTTGACTTGCCTGAGCTAACATGTCGGACTGTGCGTTTGGTAATTGCATCATCATATCGCTACCCATAAAGGCAAGTTGGGCAAAGCCTACTATAATGAGGGTGAGTATTATCCAGAGTAGAAACTGTGTAAGTCCTACCATTGCTATACCAATAATTTTACCCATCATCAGCTGGAATGGTTTTACCGATGAGATGATTACCTCCACAATGCGATTTGTTTTTTCTTCGATAACACCCTTAAGAACCTGTGCGCCAAACATGAAAATAAAAAAGTAGATCATCAATCCCGCAAAAATCGATAAACCAACTTCAACCTCGGTGTTGCTTTCTTTTTCAAGCCCTTCTTCATCAACTTTGATGTTTACAAGGTTAATATCCACTTTGGAGGATTTTATAATGTCGGGATCGATACCTGATGCGAGTAATTTTTTGTTCTCTACGGTTTGTTTCATTACCGACTTGATGTAGCTAGTAACGTTTAACCCCGGTTGTTTGGTTGAATACAATTCAGCATTTACGGGCACATTGAGCTCCGGCAGCGGAATATAAAGTAACAAATCGCCGTTGGCGTTAAGTGCATCTTCTTTTTCTTGGTTCAAATCGCCAAATACATGGTAAAAGCTGAGGTTGTCTTCATTTTTAAAATGCTCGAAGAACCAGCCCGTTTCGTCTAAAACAGCAACGCGTTTTTCGGTGCTGCCACTCCATTTCGCTAACAAAGCGGGCAATACAATCATGGCGGCCATAAGCAAAGGGCCTACAATTGTCATAATAACGAACGACTTCTTTTTGACCCGAGTCAGGTATTCCCGCTGTATGATGAGAACTATTTTATTCATAACCCATTGTTGTTGCCCACTTCACTAATAAAAATATCGTTTAGTGAAGGAAGGAGTTCGTTAAAACCAATAATCTCGGCTTGCTGCATAACATGATGAAGCAATGTGTTGGAAGTGTCGTTTGTTTTAATTTTTACTTGCGCAACGCTGCTATCGCCCTGCATGGTGTTTTTTACAATTTCATATTTTTCATTGGGTAGCAAAAGCGGGCGAGCGGCTTTGTAGGCAATTTCGTAAGTATGTGTTTTAAACGATTGTTTTATTTCGTGAATGTCGCCAGAAAGAATGTTTTTGCTTTTGTTTATCAGGGCAATGCTGTCGCATATTTCCTCTACCGAAGCCATGTTATGGGTTGAGAAAATTACCGTAGCACCTTCGCTGCGCAGCCGCAGAATCTCCGATTTTAGCAAATTAACATTGATAGGGTCGAAGCCACTAAAGGGTTCGTCGAAAATCAATAATTTGGGATCGTGCAATATAGTTACGATGAACTGTATTTTTTGCTGCATGCCTTTCGACAGCTCTTCTACCTTTTTATTCCACCAACCGCCGATTTCAAATTTTTCGAACCACCATTTCAGCTTTTGGTTGGCGTCATGACGTGTCATGCCTCTTAGTCGTGCGAGGTAAATGGCCTGTTCGCCGACTTTCATTTTTTTATAGAGGCCGCGCTCTTCAGGGAGATAACCAATGTGAACCGTGTCGGATAATTGCATGGGTTTTCCATTGAGGAGTATTTCCCCTTGGTCTTTCACTGCAATCATGTTGATGATACGAATGAGGGTGGTTTTTCCAGCGCCATTGGGTCCTAAAAGCCCGAATATTGCCTGATCAGGAACATCAATACTTACGTCATCCAATGCTTTATGGTTGGCGTATGATTTTGATATATGTTTGGCTTGAAGTGTAAGCATAGTTATGAAAAGAATTCGCGCATCCTGTCAAAATAGCTTCTGTCTTTTGATGTGGGGCTAGGTTTAAAATTGGGCGAATTCCTCATTTCTTCAAGAAACTCTTTTTCTTCCTTACTGAGGGCTTTTGGTGTCCAGATGTTGATGTTGACGAGTAGGTCGCCTTTACCGTACCCATTAACGTCGGGCAGCCCTTTGCCTTTCAGTCGCAACACCTTGCCTCCCTGCGTTCCAGGGGTGATGGTTATTCTTGCTTTGCTTTCTATAGTAGGTATATCAACCGAAGCGCCTAAGGCAGCATCAGCAAAGTTGATAAAGAGGTCGTAAAGTAAGTTGTTACCGTCGCGGGTTAATTCGGGATGTTCTTTTTCCTCTATAAGCACGATTAGGTCGCCTGGCACACCACCGCGTGCCGCTGCATTTCCACGCCCGCTAACCGACAGTTGCATTCCTTCGGCCACTCCAGCAGGTATTTTAATGGTAACAACTTCTTCGCCTTTTTCAATGCCGTTTCCATGGCAGGAGGTGCATTTATTGGTGATAATTTCGCCACTACCGCCACACTGTGGACAAGTGCTACTGGTTTGCATCTGCCCCAGAAAAGTATTGGTTATTTGAGAAACCTGGCCACGGCCATGACAGGTGGGGCATGTTACCGGAGTACTTCCTTTTTCTGCCCCCGAACCATGACAAGCAGTGCACTCAACATACTTGGAAAGTTTTATTTTTTTCTCTACACCGTGAGCAATCTCTTCAAGGCTGAGTTTGACTTTTACGCGTAGATTTGAACCTCTGTTTACTCTCCTACCGCGTCCACTCTGACCTCCAAAACCGCCACCAAACCCACCACCGCCAAATGCGCCACCAAATATGTCGCCAAAATGACTGAAAATATCGTCCATCGACATGTGACCTCCGCCAAAACCACCACCACCGCCAAGTCCGGCATGGCCATATTGGTCGTAGCGTGCTTTTTTGTCAGGGTTACTTAATATTTCGTAAGCTTCCGCGGCTTCTTTAAACGATTCTTCGGCTTTTGGATCATCTGGATTTTTGTCTGGGTGATATTTAATGGCCATTTTCCGATAAGCCTTTTTTATCTCATCGGCCGCAGCACTTTTATTTATGCCCAGTATGTCGTAATAATCTCGTTTACTCATATAATTGTTCTCCTCTCAGGAGGTTTTTTAACTACCCACAACTACTTTTGCGAATCTGATTATTTTTCCGTTTAGCAAATAGCCTTTCTGTATTACATCTAAAACCTTTCCTTTCTGATCCTCTGATGGAGCAGGGATGTTTGTGATGGCTTCGTGAAAATCAGTGTCGAAATCTTTACCCAATGCGTTCATTGGTTCGAGCCCTTTTTGAGTAAGCAGGTTGAAAAGTTTGTTGTAAATAAGCTCAATGCCTTTGAGTGATTCCTCACTGTTTTGGTTTGTCGAAAAGGCTTGAATTGCCCGATCAAAGTCGTCAAGTACAGGTAATAAATCGCTAATGGTTTCTTGAGAAGCATTTTTTAACAGATCGAGTCTTTCTTTTTGTGTTCTTTTTCGATAATTATCGAATTCTGAATACAAACGCAGGTATTTGTCGTTAATCTCTTGGTTCTTTTCTTCAAGTTCCTCAATTACTTTATCGGACTTATTTTTCTTGTGCTTTCCGCTTTTTTTTGAATGCTCTTTTGAATCTTCCTGTTGCTCATCATGCTCATTTGGATTTAAGCCATCATTTTCTTCAAATGAAACATCATCCATATTAATGTCTTTTTCTTTGTCCATGGTTATTTTCAATAATTAATAAAAAAGCAATCGGTTTGTAGTATCACGTCCGATAGCAAATAGTTTGCCAATATGCCAATGCAGCCAATTTGTCATAAACCAAGAAGCATTTGTTAATGCTTTTGGCAAGACATGAGGACTACTAATTAATGCGCATATATAGCTGAGATAGCGATGCCTACCTCAGTGTTATTTGGCTAAACGAACCTGATAGCTTTTGTCGATGAGAATATCGGCTTTATTTTTAATGCTTTGAACGGCTTTGTGCTCTTGTTCCAGAACGCTCCACCTAAAAGGGTTGTCAGGTTCTTTGCCACGGTCGGTTTGTGCCTTTTTCGTTTCGTGGTAGGTGAGCTCAATAAATATCCGTAAATCAGCGGTTTCAGTATTGATAGCATAGATACCGTCGATAATTAACATGTCTATGCCTTTAAAATTGGTTGAAAGCTCATCCACTTGTTCCGTAACCAAATCTACACACGGCATGGTTGAATGACGGTCGTTTTTAAAGTCGTCGATAACCTGATATACTTTATCCCATCTGTATTCATTAATTCCAACAACGTTCTCAACGCCGTGTTTTGTTCGCCACTCGGTTCTTTCGAGCGGAAGCGTGTTGTAAAAATTATCGATGTGGATAGGTTTAGCAAAAATCCCTTCTTTTCGCAGTGATTTTGCTACCACATGCGTAAGCTCCGATTTACCAGACCCAGATTCGCCTGAAATTGCAACAATCATTTTTGGCTTTCTGCGGCTTATTATTTCATTTACAATGAATGTTGCAGCTTGGCGGTGCTTGTCGGCAATAAGTAATACATCTTCCAGCATGGTTTACTACGTTTAAAGGTGAAAAATTTCGTTTGAAGTGTTAAAGTCTATGAAAAAGTTGGCTTCTTTTTTAAGGTTTTGAACAACTTCTTGTTCTTTTTTAAGGATTTCAATGCGGTAGTCATCAGTTTTTTCGGTTGATTCAAAAATATTTTGTTCCATGGCTTCCTTGTAGGATAGCTCGATGAATACCCTGAGTTTCGACTCTTTGCATTTTATTGAGTACAAACCTTTGATAATTAGCAAATCGACTCCTGAAAAATCGGTGGTGAGTGTGTCGACATAGTCGGTTAGTAAATCAACAAGTGGCATGGTGGCAACTTTACTTTGTTTAAAATCTTCGATGTTCTTATAGATTTTATTCCAGTCGTATTCATCGCTGCCTACGTGCTGTAGCCCGTGTTTTTGACGCCATTCTTTACGGTCTATGGGAGGAACTTTGTAATAATTGTCCAAGTCCATAATTTTGACTCTGCTGCCGTAGTCTTTAAGCAGCTTAGCCAATAAATATGAAATAGTGCTTTTTCCTGTTCCAACTTCTCCTGTAACGGTAACAATGTACTTGGGAGTTTGTTCCAGGATAACCCTGTCGAAAATTAATTGGGCTGCTGCCCGGTGTTTATCGGTGATTGTGATAATTTGATTTTGCATAGTTTTTTTTCGGTAAAAAGCATTATGAAATGCTCATGATTGTTGCATTTGCGATGGTGGAATATTCCTCATCGTAGATCATTATTTTTGTCGCTTTATCAGCATGAACCTGAACAGCTTCTCTCGATATTTCAAACATGTAATATACTCCCTTGAAGGTGAGATTAAAGGAGATTTCATGCCATTGTTTAGGTAAGTTGGGATTTACTTTCAGATATTCTCCTCGCATGTCAATGCCAGCAAAGGTGTTAAGGGCAATCATTATGGTTCCGGCCATAACTCCGGCGTGAATTCCTTCGGCGGTAGTTCCTCCTTGTATGTCATTGAAGTCGGAGGTTAATGCGGTTTGGTAGAGTTCTTCACTTAATTTATGATCGCCAATGATGCTGGCGAGTTGTGCGTGTACCACCCGACTAAGTGTTGAACCATGTGAAGTTCTTCCAAAGTAATAGTGTAGATTTTTTTCAAGATAATCTGCTGGCAGTGAATAGCCCATTTGTGCCAATATGTGTGTAACTCTTTCGTGTTCAAGGTTGTAAAAAGTCATTAGCGTGTCGGCTTGTTTAGCAACTTTGTAGTCGTCGGCCGACTTGCCCTCGGCTTTAAGCAGTCTGTCCATGCGGTATATATTGCCGTATTTGTTGCGGTAATAGTCCCAGTCGAGTTCGCGCAAGTCAAAATAGCCATCGTATTGCGCAATGATACCTTCATTGTTGATGACAAGGTTTAGCCTGCTTTTAATGTGGTTCCACTTTTCAAATTCTATATCGGGTAGGATGGCTTTTAATAAAGCGCTTCCTTTTTCGCTCTGTTTTAAGTGGTTCACGAGTGTGTTAGCGACGTCAAACATCCACGATGTCATGATGTTGGTGTAGGCATTGTCTCTAAGTCCTCCTTCGGCGGCATCGGGGTAACTTTCGTGAAACTCGTCTGGCCCCATGACTTTATCTATAGAATAGCGGTCTGTTTTTGGGTCGTACACACATTTACTTGCCCAGAATTTCCCGATTTCGATAAACATTTCGGCACCAAAATCCTCCATAAATTCCCAATCGTTGGTAATGTGGTAATACTGCCAAATATTGAAGGCAATGGCCAGCGATACATGCCTTTGCAGGGAACTGTAATCTTCGCCCCATTCACCATTTAGTGGGTTCAGGTGTACTACTTGGGTTTCTTCTCTGCCATCGCTACCACTTTGCCATGGAAACATAGCGCCTTTAAAGCCATATTCAGCAGCATATTCGCGGGCTTTTTGCAAGCGCCTGTATCGGTACATCAGCAGCGATTTGGCTGTTTCAGGGAAGTGGATGTCATAAAAGGGAAGGATAAAAAGCTCGTCCCAGAAAATATGACCTCGGTAAGCTTCACCATGTAAGCCACGGGCTGTAACGCTGGCGTCAATATCCTTGTTATGTGTTGAAGCTGAAACCAGTAAGTGGTATGTGTGCATGCGCAGCAGTTTCTGTGCCAGCCTGTCTCCCGTAATTTGTATGTCGGCTTTTTTCCAGATAATTTCCCAAGCCTGAGCACTCAATTCAAGGTTGTCATCAAAAGAAGTCATGTTAACAGCTTCTTCTTTAGCTTTTTTCAAAGGATTGGTGCTTCCCGGATGTGAAGCATGAATTGAAACAAGTTTTTCGAGGGCAATTGATTCTCCAGCCGAAACCGCATAGCTTACAAAAGAATATACAATTCCTTCGTCTGAGGTAACTCCAAATTCAGCCTGTTCAGGGATGTCATTAACGCTCAAAGTTAGTTTAGTAGCTTCAGCAACCTCAATTTTCGATTGGTTAGTTTGTGCTAATAACCATGAAATATTGTTTTCACCTCCTGATACGACAGGCTTGAGGTGCTGTTGGTTAAGATCGTTGTATCTGCTTACGCCTTCATTTTTCAATGTGCCATCAAGCGAGGAGGAAAAACTGATTATAGCGTTGTAGTTTACCGGAGTAACACAGTACCTCAAGGCAGCGTGGTGCTGGTTGTGCATGCTAGCAAATCGTTCGCTTTTAATCAGGGTTTTTCTTTTTTCGTTGTCTTCAACCAACAATATGCGTGTGAGCAAACCTGTTTTGAAATCGAGCGTTCTTTCAATGTTAAGTATCGTGGTTTGGTTAGGATCGAACCACGGTTCATCATCAATTTTAAAACGTATAGAAAGCCAGTTTGGGGCATTTACAAAGTCCTCGTTTTCTACATCGCGGTTTGCAATTGGTGTTGTCACACGGTTGTAAAGGCTAGCGATATAGGTGCCTGGGTAATTGGTTTTGCCGGCAGTGGTTTCTTCCATTGCGCCACGGGTACCAAAGTAACCGTTACCAATAGTGAGGAGTGCCTCTCTGGATTTTTCATTTTTCGGATCGTAATCGTTGTATTTGAGTTTCCAATTGTCGTCTTTTTTTCCAATAAAAAACCAATCGTTTAGTTCGTCTATTGTTATTTCATCCAGATCACTTAACACAACGTCGGCGCCATTGGCTTTAAGTGCCGCGTGATTTTCTTCGCGTGCTAACCCTAATACAAGGCCAAAGTTGCCATTTTTTCCAGCCTGAACGCCGGAAACAGCATCTTCAACAACAATGGAGAGGTCGGGGTCGACGCCCAGGTTATGCGCTGCGGTGAGAAAAATATCGGGTTGTGGTTTTCCTTTGAGTCCAATTTCAGCGGATACAACGCCATCCACGCGTGTTTCAACAAAATGGTTTAACCCTGCTGCTGTGAGCACAGCTTCGCAGTTTTTGCTCGATGAAGCAACCCCAATCCTGACATTATTCTTTTTTAGCTGCTCCATTAAGGCAACTGTGCTTGGATACACTTCAACACCCTCGTTGTTAAGCACTTCGTTAAAGGCTTCGTTTTTTCTGTTGCCTAGGCCGCAAACGGTTTCTAACGCGACGTTATCTTCAGGCGAGCCATAAGGAAGTTCTATATTTCTGGAATCAAGAAAGGATTTTACGCCTTCGTAACGGGGTTTTCCATCGACATAGGTAAGGTAATCAGCACTTGTAAATTCCTTAAAGTCTTCATTGTAAGTCTGTTGTCTTCCCCTAAGGTAATGGTCAAACATTTTTTTCCAGGCCCTGCTATGTGTTAAGGCTGTTTTGGTAATAACTCCGTCCAGGTCGAAAATTACTGCTTCAAAATGGGTATTTCTCATGGCATTAGTTGGTGTTAAACAGTGATTCAAATGTATTTCAAGGACACACAATTGTGTAGCGTTGTGCTTAAAAGTGCAAAGATCGCATTAAAAATTATGCTATCTATGTGTTGTTTGGCCATTAATACTTTGTTTTTTTTCAAAGATAATGGGTTTTGTTTTCTGTCTTATTTCAAACGTGTGCAGGGTGAGGTCGAATGAATAGGCATTCGACAATCTCTTAGTTTACATTGAAAATAGTTAAAAGAACCTATTGTTTATTGCTGATTTTTTTGGTTTTTTCGTCGAGTTTATCTTGAACAAAGAAGGTGCTAATTGCGCCCAATATCATCAATACACCTGCCATAATTAATGAATATAGCGGGTCGCCATTAAATACGTGAGTAAGAATTATTCCTCCAAAAACACCATTCACAATCTGTGGTATGGTTATCGACATGTTAAACAAACCCATGAAGATTCCCATTTTATTAGGCGGTAACGAGTTGGCTAACATAGCATAAGGCATTGCCAGAATACTACCCCAAGCGATCCCAATACCGATCATAGGAATAATTAGATAAACCGGGTCGGTATACAGCAGGAAGGACAAAAATGATAGGCCGCCAATTGTGAGAGCCATAGCATGTGTAGCTTTTCGTCCAATGCGTTTTGCCAGTTTGGGAAGTAACAATGCGATTACGGCTGAAACACCGTTGTAGATGCCAAAAAGAATTCCTACCCAGTCGCCTGCCTCCTGATATCCTGCTGATGATGCGTCTACGGCATCGTAGAAATGACGTGCCACCGCGGGAGTAGTATAAACCCACATGCTAAACAGAGCAAACCATGAAAAAAACTGAACCATCAATAGTTGCCACATGGTTTTTGGTATT
>CAYWNI010000039.1:0-2495 GCA_964459525.1 uncultured Lentimicrobiaceae bacterium
CAATATGCCGGGGAAAACTGAAATCATCAATTTTATTCCGGTAAGCGCAGTAACCGACTGTTCCACATTGGGAATAAATTGATAAAGTGCCAGCATCCATCCTGCCAAAGCACCTCCAATTCCCCAACCAGCTTTTTGAGCAAAGGTGGCTGCTGAAAACACCAACCCCGTTGATCTACGACCGTTTTTCCATTCGGAGTAATCAGCTGTATCAGCAATCATGGTCCATAACAAAGGAACGGCTGGCGCATAAGTGAATTTAGCAAGAATATTCAACACGTAGATGGTGGTAATATTTTCTGCTGTGGGCAAATACAAGAGAATGAAGAACAAGCCTGAGATTAAAGAGCTGGCCAAAAACACATTGCGTTTGCCGAATTTTTTCGCCAATGGCTTGGAAAATGGAATTCCGGCAATCAATGCAACAGTACCTATCACATTAAAGAGCTGCACACTCTCTTCATCGCCCATGTAATACTTAAAATAATAAGCAATACTGAGGTTTTGCATGGCAAACATCACAAAAGAGATAATCCCCACAAAAAACAATATAACCCAAGGCTTATTCTTGAATAAGTTCTTAAGGTCTTCTTTGAGATTTTGTTGTTGATCTTTTGGAGGTTGTACCCGTTCTTTTGTTGTTTTAAAGGTGATCATAAAGAGGAAAAAGCTAATCACGGCAAACAAAATCAACGTGTATTGATAACCTTGAGCACTGTCTCCATTTCCGAAGTATAGCGCCAAAGTAAGGGCTGTTCCGGTGACAATAAACTGACCTATGAAGGCGAAAATAAAACGGTAAGAATTAAGTCCTGCGCGTTCATATGAATCGGAAGTCATGACAGCGCCTAAAGAAGAATAGGGTAAATTGATGGATGTAAAAACGGTCATCAGCAAAAAGTAGGTTACTCCTGCATAAATCACCTTACCGGTGGGTCCCAAATCGGGCGTGGTAAAGGTTAATACGGCTAACACACTGTAAGGGATGGCCATCCAAAGGATGTAAGGTCGGAATTTGCCCCAGCGGGTATTGGTACGGTCAGCAATAATACCCATCAAGGGATCGCTTACCATATCCCAAATACGGGCAATAAGCATGATGGTTCCGGCTGCAGCAGCTGAAATACCAAAGGTATCGGTATAAAATATCAGAATCCAGAAACCTACCATGTCCCATACAAAGTGAGATGCCGTATCTCCCAGGCCGTAACCTACTTTTTCTTTGATTGATAATTTTGTGTCCATACTTTTCATTCTTGCTATCTTAATTCGAGATATTTTTCTTTGACCACATGGTATGCTTCCTTCTTATTTCTATCAATGTCTACAATTCCCCAATATTCTTCGTTGGGAGCACCGTCATATGGAACGCCAATGCTGTTTGGAGCCCAACCTCCCGCATCATAAATATCGTTGTTTCCTGCCTTCCACAGCTCATCGACGAAAGAAAACAGAGCAACTCCGGAACACACATCACGGTTGTTGAATACGGCTTCGAGAATATGGACAGTGGCATCAGCCTGAGCTTTTTGGTTCTCTCCCATCTCATATCCATCTTTGGCAAGGGTCATATAGCTATCTGCGCCAGCTTCGGAGAGGTACATGGGTTTGGAACTGATATTGCTCCATTGAGCGAAGATTTTCTCCGGATTATCCCAGCGGTACACATTCAAACCCCAAATATCGATGTCAGAGCAGGCTGCCAATACAGTAGCATCAGGTAGTTCGCCATGGGCAGTGGCCACAGGATGCAAGGAATCGAGCTGGTGAATAATTTGTGCAGCCTGGTTTAAAGCAGTGTACCAGTTATTCATGTCGCCATCAAACCATTCAGGATGATAGTTGTATTCGTTGCCTAGTTCCCAGAACAGAATTGCATTGTGGTTTTTAAACTTGTTGATATAATCCATAAAAGTTCCAGAAAGGATGTCGTAATAACCTCTTTGATTGTACCCAAACCCCACAATCAACTTAATTCCGGCAGCATCTATTTCGTCCAGCACAGCTTCGTCGGCGATGGGCGAATAAACACGGATGGTATTTATTCCGGCTTCCTTCATCAGTTTGAGGTCTTGTGTCAGGTTACCGAAATCTGTTTTATCTTTTCCCTTGGGCACAGGATGATAGCAAACCCCTTTGATAGTGTAAGGTTTACCCGCGACAAGTATCTGCCGTTCAACAACATGTACCTTTTCGGCCAACGATAAATTTATCGCAAATAACAATATAAGGGATATTAGGAGGGATGGTCTCATCATGTTATTTTTTATTCATATTTGGTATCACAACCGTCTGCACAGCGCGGCCACTAATGTGGAATGCTGTAGATTTTCCGGCCAATGTCAAGTTAATGTACTTGGTTTCCTCATTCATGTTGAGTATTACCACGGCAACTGAGCCATCAGGGTTCTGGGCAGCAGTCATCATCAACGTTGAGTCTGGATTTCCAAGGCCAATACGCACAGCTCCAGGGCGAATAAACTTACTAAAATGAG
>CAYWNI010000039.1:2505-13066 GCA_964459525.1 uncultured Lentimicrobiaceae bacterium
GCGGCGTGAAATACACTTCATCCTTTTCCGGATCGACAATTACGGGAGCCACACACCAGTTTTTGAACCAGTTGGGGCCACCTTGCGTATCGAGAACCATATTCCAATCGATCCATCCGTCCACATCGTTGTTTAAACAACCAATGATATCGCGGGCATAGCGATACACGGGCACATATTTTGGGTGCATGTGTTTTTGGTCTTCCGGAGCCCAATCCCAGCCCCAATCGGTGGCCTCTTTAGCCCAATACCAAGCATCATCCTGCCAATGGGGAATTTCAGAATCCACACAGGCTTCTGTTTGGATCAGGTATTTGTTGGGAGCCATTTCATGAACAAACTTGAGTGATTCGGGGAACCAATCGTATGTGCTTGCGTACCAATGAATGGCAAACCCGTCGAAATATTTTGCAGAAGGTTCGTCCTTATAAACCACTTTAGCCCAATCTTCAAGTTCTTCACCTCTGTTCTGGTCGTAAGCCAGAATTTTTACTTCATGGCCATCAGCTTCAAGTTTTGGCCCCATAAAATTCTGCACAAAGTCCACCATTTCTTCAGGAGTGTAATGCATACTCTCCCAGTTGTTGTTGTTGCCCAAGGGCTCATTTTCTACGGTAAGTCCCCAAATTGGGATTCCTTCCTTTTGATACGCATCAAGATATTTAGAGAAAAACAATGCCCACGTTTCGTAGTATTCGGGTAGTAACCTACCACCTCTCCAGTCGTTGTTGTCTTTCATCCAGGGAGGGGCAGTCCAGGGAGAAGCCACTATTTTAAAACCCTCTGTTGAAATGGCCATGGCCTCTTTTATCATGGGAATGATATCATCACGGTCTTCTTTTATACTGAAACTTTTCAGCTCTTTATCTCCTGCTTGTGGCGCGTAAGAATAATTGCTTAACGAAAAATCGCAGGAATTGATGTGGGTGCGGGTGAGTGAATAAGCAGCTCCTTGTTGGCTGAAATAGGCGTCAAGTATGAGCTTTCTGTTTTTCTTGCTCAGCCGATTCAACAAACTGGCGCTTGCTTCAGTAAATGATCCCCCAAAACCTGTGATCGTTTGGTGTTGTTGTTCAGGAAATAATTGCACGTTAACAGACTCTCCTTCAATAATGAAAGAAGTTATTTTAGTCAACTGATTGCCAGAAGCTGAGGTTTCTACTACCTCCACATCCAAATTATTTTCTTTTTGGATACAACTTGCAATTCCAACCATAAGACAAGCGAGAATAAAAATATTTAGTCTGTTCATTTTCATTTTATTGCACGGGTTCAATTTCCTTTTTTCCTTGGTGTTTTGCTTTTCCTCGACGCACGATCAAGGCTTCCCTAATTTCCAAAGCCCTTTTCTCGGTAACATTGTATTTCCAAATAATAACAATGGCCATTAATGCTGTAAATACGGGTATAACAATATCGGCAATCCGGAGGTTGGTAATGGTGTCAACAGTTTGTTTGTCTACTGATTGGTCGAAACCAACCATCGACAACACCACACCGCTTGTAAGCAAAGCGATAGCAGTGCCAAGCTTCACCATCCACCAATAAACTGCACCAAACATGCCTTCACGCCGCTCGCCATTGTTAAGTTCATCTAAATCGCAAACATCAGCGGTCATCGACATCATTAAAGTAAACAAGCCTCCAATACCAAATGATAAAAATGGAATCGGGATGAACATTAGCCATGGGTTGGCAGGATTAAAACCCCACCATTTTAACACGTAGCCTATAATGCTGATCAGGGTGGCGATAATAAAAGCGTTTCTTTTCCCAAATTTCTCTGAAATTTTGGTAACAATAGGAATAACAAAAAAGGCAGTAGCCACAGCACTTATGGTACCAAACCAGGCAGGCCAAGTACCGGCAGCGGCTTTATCGCCTTGAAAAAGATAATAAACAATGATAAACATGGCAAACTGGGCGATAGTTTGAAAACCGTTGAAAACAAAAAAGGTGGCCCCACAGAGTTTTACAAACTGTTTATTTTTCAAGGTTAGTTTTATGCCTTTGATAAACTCTTTGGTATTTTTGGCCAGTTCCTTTACCGACAAGTTAGCCATTTTATCTTTGTCAGGCACAATCATTTCCTTATTAAAAAGTGCCGGCATAATTCCCAAAATCATGCAGATAGCTCCTACCCAAATAGACAAAATCCGAGCTCCTTCAGGTGCTGTATCAAATATCGAAGGATCGTAAATAATTACCCAAAACCAAGGCGCAATCATCCACGCTATTTGTCCCATCCATTGCGAAACAGCCATCAATCGTGTGCGTTCGTTATAATCGGACGTCATTTCGTAACCTAACCCAATTAAAGGCGTGGCAAAAATGGTGTAACCGATATAAAAAAAGACAGAAACGATTAAGAAATAAACAAAGTTATAGGTCTGTGAATCTTCCGGATTTAACTGCCACATAATCATGAAAGTAACGCCCGTAATCACGCTACCGAGCAAGATATAGGGTTTTCTACGCCCCCATTTCGATTTTGTGTTGTCAGAAATAAACCCCATGATGGGATCGGTTAAGGCATCCAGCAATCTGGGTAAGGCGCCTAAAATTCCCGCCAGTATAGGATTCATATTCAACGACATAATCAAAACCACCATAAAAACTCCCAGAGCAGCCGGAAACAGCTGGTTGGCCAAATGACCAGAGCCAAAAGCAAGTTTTTGTCCGATAGGAACGATGTCTTCGCGAGCTGTTTTATAATGCGCCATGTTTTTATTTTTAGGGTGTTATTGTTGATTTTTCGACTTTTCTGTTTCAAGCATAAGCTGGCTGGCTATTGGCTTGGGTTTTCGGTCAACCGTAAACAACCCCCAATGCTTTTCTGCTCCCATTATGTCGTGCGGGTCGCCTTTCCAATCTTCGTCAAAAGCCTCAAACCAAAAAGTGGTGATGTGGTGTTGCGCAGCCCAGTTCATGAACTCGTTGTAATACTGCGCTTGTTTTTCTGGGGTGGCTCGTTGTCCGAATTCAGAAGCTACCGATGTCCAGCCAGCTTCGGTTATTACGAAAGGTTTGTCCGGAATAGCACGACGCACTTCCATCAGGTTTTCAACAGAATAAGACAGGCCTTCGTGTATGTCTTTTCCTTCCCAAATAGGATAAACGTGAAGCGACATAAAATCCACCTCCTCAGCTAGTTTTGCTCCATGATCAGCCCACCATTTGTAATTGTCGGCCACGGTAACTGGTTGGTTAGTTGACATTTTCACCTTTTGCACGTAAGAAATGATGGTGTCGGCATCCACCTTATGATCGTTCCAGTCTACCAACGCCTCGTTACCCACGTTTATAGCCACCACGATGGTGTCGTATTTTTTTGCCAACTGAATGCCTCTTTGTATTTCTTGAAGATTGAGTAACCTGTTTTCCTTCAATTCCTCCTCCGGAATTGGCTCTGTAAGCCAACCACAAGTAAGGTGGTTGCTCAATTCTGCTTGCAACCAAATACCGAGTAGTACCTTTATATCCAAATTATTTTCTTTGATAACTTGCAGTATCACCGCTGAATTTTCGCCGCTATCATAAATACGAATCAAGGAAAAACCCATTTTTGAAACAAGTTGCAGGTCTTCAAGCACTTCGTCATAGCTCGGATTAACAGCACCATCTCCCCTATCGGGATGTTGCCCAGTTCTGAAACCTGAATAACAAACCGCTTTGGCCGTTCCTGTCAACAAATCGTTCACATTTTGCGTCAGGCTATCCTTTGGTTGTATATTTTCATCCATACTTTTTTCACTTGCTTTTTTATTATAATCACATGAAAAAAAGCCAGTTGCCAGGATTAGCCCTATACTCAAAATAAACAAATGTTGACCTACCTTATTTCCCTCTGTTTTCATGCTACTATATTTAAGTTGTTCAGTAAAAACGCACTAATACTTTAATTTTTCGTTGGTATCCCAAAGCCCCCAATAAGGTCCCACATCGCCTTCCGCATCAGCTTTCCACGATTCATCGAAAGAGGAGAAATAAAAAATATCGATATCCTCTTCCTTGCTCCACTGTTGCGTGTTTAGAAAATAAACCAGTGCATTTTGATTTGATGGATTAGCGCCATAAAATTTTTGCCCTTTATTTGGCCAACCGGTTTCAGTGATTATCACCTTTTTGCCTTGCGCAGCTTTCTGGGCGCGAGCATACATATCTTTCATGTACAATAACGAATATTCAATGCTGCATCCTTCCCAGAAAGGATAGCAATTGGCCAATATTACATCGCATGCTTCCGTAATTTTTGTCCTGAACTCAAACTCATAATAAGCGTCAACATAACCCACTTTTAGATTGGGTAACGCACTTTTAACCCGCTGGATATATCCCAAAAGCTCCTCCTCGGTCAAGTCGCCACGATACATCACTTCGTTGCCTACCACGGCGATATCCACATGACCGGCTTCGGCCAGATTAATCAGGCTATTGATTTCCTTTTCATTGACTTCTTTATCCTTACCCAACCAGGCGCCTACCAAAGTTTTTATACCATATTCGTGGGCAATGCCCGGAATCAGTTCATTTCCCTCTGTACAACTAAAAGAGCGAACCCATTTGGTATGAGGTTGAATGATTTCGATGCGGCGACGGATTTGGTTCTCGGTAAGCTGATCTCCAGGTTTTTGATTTTCAACATAAGGGCTAAAACACAGGCCATGCATGGGTTCTTTCATCACTTTATGAAAAAGATCACTCAGTTCATTTGCCTCTAAATTTAGGGCATTGACACCCGTAAGTGCCATTATTTTTTCTTTGTTATAAGACATTTTTATGCTGATTGGTCATTACTTCAACTAACTTGATTTGGCCATTGCGTTTGAAAATTTCTTGGCTAAACGCTTCGAACAAGGTTTGCCCATCATAGATGTCCACCAAACCATTAGCGTAAGTAATGGCTATTTCTTGCCGCTCCGAGAAAGTATAAACTATTGGTACCTGACAGAAGGTAAAAGCCAGTTGATTTGCAGCAAGTTCCAGAGTGTGCTTACTACCATCAACAGATTGGTAATTAAACAAATGCTTGTCGATTAAAATCTCGTCTTTATTTAGCAATGAAGGTTCAAAAACGATTTCTCCGCCAATTACCCTCACCCCCATTTCGCCCCAACGACTGATTATGTCTTCCTTCACTTGTCCTGTTAGTCCGGGCTGCTTTACGCCAGAGCCAAAAGGCGTATGCGAGTATGCATCTATAGGGAAAGCGCCATACAATTCAGGCGATTTGTACAGTCCGATGCCGGCCTTAATTTCATAATAGTGCTCCTTCATACGTCCGAGTATGGCAACATCAACCCCTTGATCAAGTGCTGACATATAACACTCCTGGGTGGCCAGTAGCAACTTGGAAACCATGTGCCAGTATATCGACCCAAGGCCTTCGTAACCATAGAAAGTACCAGACCTGCCAGTAAACGATTGGTGATCGAATATTTTTTCGTAGATACTCAGAATCATCTTTTTTTCTTCCTGCACCAACGAACTGTATTTCTCTATATCAAGTCGATCTAATGCTTTGCTTAAGTTGCTTGCATTACGAAAAGCTCCATTAAAGTGCAGCCCACCTTCGTGATCGACTTTAATAATTGTATAATCTTGATCGTCCATCAAACGGGCAAAGAGTGCAGACTTGGCCGCCAATTCACTGGGGATATTGTTTTTATCCTCAAAACGAGACAGTTCACGGTTAGGATACAGCATGTAGCTGTATTGATCTTCTCTAAAAATATCGCTTTTCTTAAGCACATCAAGCACCTCCAAACTTTCCTCGGGGTTGAGCAGTCCGGCACTTAGTATGGCCACCTGCCCTTCAAGCATTTCGTACAAATTCCGGATAACAATCCCATTTTCCTGAAAAGAAATGAGGTTATAAGCATGATACAGGCCATCCTCACGCTTGTTCTTGCGAATGGTTTGGTCAACATATTGAGTACTCAATTGGCAAAAAGCCACGAGATCGCTCACTTGAAGCATGGTAGTTTCGCCCGAAAAAGAGTTATTATAAATCTTGGTTCTAAATTTTTCGTGGGCAAGACCTAAGGCATCGGTTATTGTTTTCCGGTTTTGGTTAGAAAAACCGTCAATTAAAAGCTTTGAACCGTTGTTGAAGATCGCGTATATCTCTTGAAACAAATCTGCCAATTCTTCGGATACAGCCAACTGATAATGTGAAGATTGCGACAATTGCAGCTCCCAGAATTTCAAGAACCGTCTTAGATAATAAAGCGTTACCATGCTGGTTCCGTTTCCTACCAAAGCATTGTTGGCATCGTTCCATTCAGGACGCTGGGTGTTTAGCCAAATCCCTGCTTCGGGAACAAAATTGCTCAATTTAGAAAGCAGCGTGGCCAGCATTTTCTCGGTGAGGTTGACCTTATAAATCGCTTTCCCCTCCCGATCTTTTAGCAGACGTGCGTCGCCACCCAAAAGCTTCACTTCCGCCATAATTTGTTGATGCAATGCTTCATCAAAATGCACGGTATCTTTGGGATTCTTTACTATTTCAGCATAGGATGCAATCCGATAAGGCACATTGGCGTAGGTGAAAAGTTTTTGTGATAACAATTCATCAATTTTTCCTGGATGAAATTGATGAGAAATTTCAAATAATTTCTGAAGGTAAATAATTTGATGATCGCCCCAATAACCTATGTAAGACCAAGCATCCTCAGGGTCAGGCGCTTCCCAGTCGATGCCTTCGCGCATAATGCGGTATGGGTTGTAACCGTCGATGGTGGTAGCATTTACAAACTTTGAAATAATTCCTTCCACAAAATCAGGATAGGAATAACACAAAGCTTCCCAGTTCTGAAAAATATCGCGCCAGTTGCCCTGATAGTTGTACTTCAAAGTACCATCTTCTTTTTTTGTTTCAATGGAAAATTGATTCCATGGTCGACTTGGATCTCCGTGTCTGCGACTAAAGGTTAAAGGAAGGTATTCGTAAGAAATACGGAGCAAGTCGGTATTTCCGGTATCTTTTGCGTATTCGAGTAATTCAGGATACGACAATTGAGCAGGCAACTTCGACACCCAACCTGCATATTTTTCGGCAACAGATCGATTAATCTGCTTTAGATATAGTGCAAAATCATGCATTTCAACCTGATAATTGTTAGCAAAAACCCCGCCGCGCATGATGTTGTACAGGGTATTGGAGTAATGTCGGGCAGTGCATAATTGGGTATTGCTTACCTGAAATCCATCGGCATTCGATACCATGTTAACTAGGTTAGTAGTACCTTTTTGTATATCTGCAAGTAGCTTTTTTTCAATATCTTTGGTGTTCAAAAGGGTGTGTTTCAGATTAGCAACCTCGGCAGATCCCAATTGAATTTCGGCAACCGTGTACCAATGCATTTTTGCTTGCGCATCAAGCAACAATGCAGTCTGAAGATAATAAGCTCCTCTAGAAGCTTTTATATCGCTTTCGGTAACAACTTCCTGGCCTTTTTTAAACCTACTCACTTGCTTGTCAGAAATCAATATTTTGGATGATTTATCTAGCCCCACCGACCAAACAGCGGTAGCTTTAAGGGCTTCACTAGGCTCGGCTCTGTCAACAGGAATGGAGCTCAGCATGAATAATCCCAATTTGGTTCCTTTCACCAGTTCATTTTTCTTGTAAGCATCCAGCAGATTACTGTATTCGTTTTGGAAACCATAATCTACACCATATGGCAAAATATTTCTGATTCCATCAAGTACTTCCACTTTAATTTTTTCACCAGACAGGTTTTTTAAAACAGATCTTTTGACAAACCCAAATTTTTCGCTATTGTACCAGCCATAACTAAAACAAAGGTTTAAATCGTGGTTTACTTCTTCAAAAACAAGACTATTTCCATAAATACTTTTGTATAAGTTTCTGGTAATTTTGTAAAATTCGGCAGATTCGTCCGTGAACGGTGACCACAGCGATTTCCGATTTGATTTTTCTACCAAAAAATAACTTCTGCTTCCCGTAATCCCTTTGTAATCGTGAATTTTATCATCCGTATAGTATGGAAAAAGAGCGTTATTGCGGTCTTTTCTTCCCGCTGTCAGAGAACCATTACTGGAAATAAACATCCAATGATCTGAATCGCTGACAATGCTCATGAAAAAATCGGGCATTTCGTGGTAGTTCTGTATCCGATAGTATTCTTGACCATCCATTTCAACAAACTCTCCTACAACCCCTTCTGTTTGAGTTTTGAGTTCGCTGTTACCGACATATATGTTATTCTCTTTCATTGAAATCATCAGAATTGAGATGCGTATTTATTAGACTCTTAAAGCGATTTACAACACCTTTTTAAGGTTGAAGAATTTACTCGGGTCTTTGGTACACCCGCACAAAATCCACTTCCATGGTTTGTGGAAAAGCCAGAGTATCAACACCATTCACACCTCCCCAAGTTCCACCGACGGCAACATTCATTATTATGTTAAAAGGCTTAGTGTATGGCCATTTGGTTTCACCAAATCCTTCATTATCATACTGAAAAAAAAGACTGTCGTCAATAAATGCCTTGATTAATTTAGGACTCCATTCTAAAATGTAGGTATGAAATTTAGTATCTACTTCAGGCACAAACATGGTTGCTGTTTGCTGTGTTTGGGTTTGCCACTGGTAATCTTTTGAATGAGCCGAAGCATGAACGACACCAGTTACATGACCTACATGTTCCATAATGTCAATTTCACCAACATCGGGCCAGTTGCCATCCTTAAACGACCAGCCTTCAGGCATCATCCAAATAGCCGACCAAGTGCCTCTTGCATTGGGTACTTTGGCGCGGGTTTCAAAACGTCCATATTGCCAGCTGGTAGCAGATGACAAACGGGCAGACGTAAAACTTTTCCCCGCAAAGGCTTCTTTTTGGGCCGTAATTTTTAAAACACCCTTATTTACCCATACATTGTTGCTGTCAGCTTCTGTATAATATTGAGCTTCATTGTTTCCCCAACCGTCAGCGTTTCCTTCGGTATCATAAAGCCATTTGCTGGTATCGGGAAGTCCGGTATAATCGAAATCGTCTTGCCAAACCAACTGATAATTATTGTTGTTGGAATTGCCTGCGTTTTGCTGAACGGTATTGCCGCAACCGAAAAGCCCGAACATGGCTATCCCTATAAATAGAAAATGTAACTTCATAATTTTATTTTTTTACTTCCTGATAAACACGTACGTAATCCACTTCTAAGGTTTGTGGAAAGATTGAATTATCAACACCTTGCAGTCCTCCCCATGTGCCGCCAACAGCGACATTCAGTATAAAGAAAGCAGGCTTATCGAAAGGCCAGTTTTCAGCAGTTTTTACAGCCGGTGAATAGGTATGCACCACGTTATCAATGTCGTCTACATAAAAAACGAGTTTTTCGTCAGTCCACAACAGGCCATACACGTGAAAATCCTCTTCGCAGGTGGGCAAATTAAAGGAACTCCCACTTCCACTTCCTCCACTTCCGGCAGAGGTATGCACAGTAGCATGAACCACATCGGGCTCATACCCCACATATTCCATAATGTCCATTTCGCCACAGGCAGGCCAGCCAGCACTACTTATGTTACTGCCCAACATCCATATAGCTGGCCAAATACCGCGACCCGCTGGCAGTTTGGCACGAATTTCCATTTTTCCATATTGAAACTCGTTTTTACCCAGAGTAACCATTCGTGAAGAAGTATATGAACCAACACTGGTATTGTCATCTATTTTTTCAGCTGTAATAATCAAGTTACCATCCACAACTTCGGCATTGTTGCCATTGGTATAGTTTTGAAGTTCCTGATTCCCCCAACCTGTAGCACCAGTTTCAAAAGTCCAGTTGTTGGTGTTTACTACCGATCCATCAAATTCATCCGACCAAACCAAAGTAAAGCTAGGTACATAATTGGGATCGTCGGTCAGGATGTTCACTGATTCGCTATGGGTGAAACTGTCTGCACCAATATTAACTACCAATTCAATTTCGTAGTTGCCTGCAAATGGAAAATAAGCTGTGTACTCCATTTCGTTTTCAATTACTTCAGTGCGGTAATTCCAACTAAATGAGTCGTAATTACCTGTTGTTGTATTGATAAGTGTAACATAGTTTGGATTTTCCGAATCTACATCAACAGTAAATGACAACTGAATTTCTGTGGTTGCTATGGTAATGGTCTTGTTAACGGAGGTGTTTCCCCCGCCATAGTCAGTCAACCGCAACGACACATCATAATCACCAGCAACAGGATAGTAAACACTATAAGTCTCTTTCTTATTGGTTGTTGTATCACCATTTCCATTGCCAAAATCCCAGATCATGGAATAATATTCACCCTCGGATACATTAACATACTCCACAGTGTTATCATTTAAGAAAGTATAAGTATAATCTGCTTTAAAGGCAGGATTGTTGTTTTTGTCGCAACCCCCAAAGAGAGCCAGAACAGCCATTATTGCTATGATTGTTGCGAGCTTAATACGGAGTAAATTACTGGTATAGTTATTCATTATCTTTGAGTTAATGGTTTACGGACATATTTTTATTATTTCCTTAAAACAGTTCGTTTCGTTGCCATCGGTTG
>CAYWNI010000040.1:0-7104 GCA_964459525.1 uncultured Lentimicrobiaceae bacterium
CGGTTTTTCGAGTTTTTTGCTCGAAGATTATGCCGACAAACTCGATGATGAAGGAAAAAGGTATCTCGATACCATCAAAAAAAACGCTATAAAAATGGATAAACTAATCACCGATCTGCTTAATTTATCGCGTGTAACAAGAACTGAAATTGTATTTACAAAAATCGATATGCAGAAAATCGCGCTCGAAGTATTCGCTAATATTGCCACCACTAGCGAAAAACACGAATTTGAATTTATTGTAAAGAAACTCCCACCCATAAAAGGCGACGCCACACTCCTAACACAAGTTTGGCAAAACCTAATAAGTAACGCACTGAAATACAGCTCTAAATCCCCGTTAAAACAAATTGAAATATCTGCTGAAGAACTACCTGACGAAATTATTTACTGCATTGGCGACAATGGAACGGGATTCAACGACAAATACAAAGACAAACTTTTTAACATGTTTCAGCGTCTGCACAGCGAAAAGGAGTTCGAAGGTTCAGGCGTTGGGCTGGCCATTGTCAGTCGCATTATACACCGACACAATGGACGTGTTTGGGCCGAGAGCCAAGTAGGTAAGGGTGCACGGTTCTTTTTCACATTGCCAAAAACTAAATTAAGTTAATCCACAATTAATACATAAAGTCATGGATAAAAAAAAACATGTTGAAATACTGATCGTTGAAGACAACCCCAGTGATGCTGAAATGGCACTAAGGGCCTTTAAGAAAAACAATCTGACCAACAACATATTGGTAGCAGAAGATGGAGAAGAAGCATTGGAATATATTTTCTCAACTGGCAAATACGCTGATAAGGATAAAATAGCACAGCCGAAAATTATCCTTCTGGATTTAAAACTCCCTAAGATTAGCGGACTGGAGGTGCTTAAAGAGATTAAAACCAACCCGGAAACAAAAATGATTCCTGTAATCGTGCTTACTTCTTCTAAAGAGGAGAAAGACATTGTTGAGAGCTACCAACTTGGCGTAAACAGCTACATTGTTAAACCGGTTGAATTTGATAAGTTTGTTGAAGCGGTTCGCGAACTTGGTTTTTATTGGTTATTGCTAAACCAATTTCCATAACTGCACTTAGCCATTTATAAATCGGCAAATGAAAATTTAAAACCATAAATTTGTTCTATTTGAATTTTTAGGCACAAATTATCGTCTGTAATTTTGAGACCTAATAAACAACACACTATGAACCATGCTGAACTTCCCACACGTATACTTTTTGCAGAAGATGTAGCTACCGATGCTGAATTAGCAATCCGCGAAATAAAAAAAGGAAACCTACACTTTACCTATCGGATTGTTGACACTGAGGATGACTTTCTGCAAGAACTAATAAACTTCAAACCCAACTTAGTTATTTCAGATTATGCTATGCCTGCATTCGATGGCATGACTGCATTAAAAATTACCCGATCGTTGCCCGATTTTATCCCTTTCATTATTTTAACAGGCTCAATGAACGAAGAAACGGCTGTAGAATGCATGAAAGCTGGGGCAAACGATTACGTTATTAAGGAACAAATAAAACGACTTCCTTTTGCTGTTTCGGAAACGTTGGAAAAGATGCGAAATCGAGCCGAAAAAGAAAATATTGAATCCCAGCTACGCGAAAGTGAAGAAAAATACCGCAGTCTCATCGACTCTGCCACCGACGCGATTGTAACACTAAACCAAAACGCAGAAATAATAAGCTGGAACAAAGGTGCAGAGATAATGTTCTTACAGAAGGAAACTGACGTCCTAGGGCAAAATGTAGCTCAAATAATACCGGACTCCTTTGGCCATGACCTGAATGGTTTTGCAAAAAAGGCAGCAGCATCGCATCCATCAAATCAAATAGACCATGCTACTGATTTTGAAACAGTAAATAAAAAAGGAGGATCGTTCACCATAAACTTATCGTTTTTTGGTTGGAAATCATCTGCCGGACAATTTTTCACCGCCATTATGCGGGATGTAACCCTCCGCAGACGCATTGAAAAAACACAACAGTTTCTCTATCAAATCTCCAGAATTTCGCAAAGCTGCCACAGCTTGGCCAATTACATGGCATTAATACACCAAGAACTTAAAACAGTACTTAAAGCCGACAACTTTTATATTGCGCTCTACCACCCCGAAAATGACCAATACACACTCCCCTATCATGTAGATGTAAATGAATCTTTTACAACCACCGAGCTTATCTCACTTAAAAACACACTAACCGATTACATCCGAAAGACTGGAGAAGCTAGGCTGATAACCGAAGAGTTGGAAAAACAACTCCAACAAAAAGAAATCATTCACATGATGGGAGAACCTTCTGCCATTTGGATTGGAGCACCTTTGATTGACTCTTCAACCTCTGCCGTAATTGGCGTAATTGCACTTCAGGATTACGACAACAAAAACACCTACACTCAAAACGACCTCAACACCTTAGAGATAATTGCTGCCAATCTTGGTATTTTTATTGGTCGCATCAAAAATCTACAAAATTTACAGCTTTCGGAGCAACGTTTTAAATCGTTTCTAAACTCTACTACCGACATCGTTCAGCTTGAGGATGAAAAGGGGAAATTACTGTTTGCGAACCATAGCTTTTTAAAACTGGTAAACTTGTCAGAAAATACCATTCTTGGCAAACACCTCTCTGAATTTCTTCCACCCGACCTGGTTTCTGCATGCGAAACTTCTGACAAAGAAGTTAAAAAAACTGGCTTACCCTATAAGGGTGAGGAAATCTGGGGCAACAGGATTTTTGAAACATTGAAATTTCCAATCGAGCTTGGTGATGATAAGATGGGTATCGGGGCTATTATTCACGACATTACCGAAAACAAAAAAATGCTTGAAGACATTATAAAAGCGAAATAAAAAGCGGAAGAAAGTGATCGGTTAAAATCAGCATTCTTGGCCAATATGAGTCATGAAATAATAACGCCCATGAACGGCATTCTTGGCTTTACCGAACTACTTACACAACCCAAATTGAGCGGACAACAAAAGGAACAGTTTATCGAAATTATTCAGAAAAGCGGCCAACGAATGCTCAATACAGTGAACGACATTATCGAGATTTCTAAAATAGAAACAGGCCAGATTATTAGCGCAATTTCAAAAACAGATATTGTTGGTGAGATGAAAGATCTCCACGCCTTTTTCTTAACCCAAACAGAGAAAAAAGGTATTGAATTTGTTTTTGAAAATCCTGATTGCAACACCATAGAGTTTATTGAAACCGATCAAGTTAAATTTACTTCTATCCTTTCAAACCTTATTAAAAACGCAATCAAATATACCGATGAAGGACAAATATCCATAGGATATCAAAAAACAATAAACCAAGTAGAATTCTATGTAAAAGATACCGGAATTGGCATTCCTAAACATAGACAACAAGCTATTTTCGATCGTTTTATTCAAGCTGACATCGCTGACAAAAGAGCGTTTCAGGGCTCAGGGCTTGGTCTTTCGATAAGCAAATCCTATGTTGAAATGCTTGGCGGAACAATCAGGGTAGAATCGCAGGAGGGAAAAGGGTCGGTATTTTATTTTACTCTGCCTTTTTCAGACAAGATACAATTGCAAACTGCAATTGAACCAAAAAAAGAAACACTCATGCCGCATAAAAAACTAAAGTTTTTAATTGCTGAAGACGATAAACCAGCTCAAATATACTTTTCCGCTGTCTTAAAGGAATATTCCCTAGAAACGCTAATAGCTAATTCAGGAGCGGAAGCCATCAAAATGGTTCGCGAAAATCCAGATATTGACTTGATTCTTATGGATATAAAGATGCCCGATATTGACGGAAACTCTGCCACCAAAGAGATTAGAAAGTTTAATAAAGACGTAATAATTATTGCGCAAACAGCTAATGCCCTGGCCAGTGATAAAGAAACGGCATTAAAAGCCGGATGCAACGACTACATTATAAAACCTGTCGCCAAAAAGAAATTACTTGAGATGATTTACCGACATACCGAGTTGTAAACGCGTGCCACCCTGAACTTATTTTTTACCAACTCGTCTTCAGTAGTAAAAAAGTTAACTTGGATAGTATCTCCCGCCGGAATATCGAAATAGTTGTTTGAAAACCAACCTTCATTTTCGGATGACAAACAAACCCCTTTGGCTAATTTTTGAGAGGTAATGGTAATTTGTGCTGCTTTCATATCCGTATCAACCTTTAACGTAATTCTAGGATCGGGGTCTAAAAACAAATCTTTTGGCTTGGCAAAATAATACAACCCACTTGCAAGTATTTGTTGGTTGTCTATCAAACTCATTTTCAACACAATTTCCTGTTTAAATTCTGAATTTTGAATCCAAGCATTTAACCCATCGACATGCAGCCTAAACACCCCTCCTGCGGGCAAATTAATCTTACGGAAACCTTGCTCAAGTGTGTCACCATCAAAAGTCAGAAGTTGCCAAAATACAGTTGGGCTTCTATCAAAAGAACAATCGCTTATAACATTAATAAACAAGCCACTATCGTTTTCATAAGTGGTAATTAAAAACGGATCGTATGCCTTTTTTACTGCATATTGCATAGCCTTCCATCGGTGTTGATAGTCGATTCCTGACCACGAAACAACAGGCCAACAATCGTTTAGCTGCCAATAAAGCGTTCCCATGTTGTATGGTTTATTGGTTCGGTGTGCCTCAATGGCTGTTTTAATACCGAAAGCTTGTAATAGCTGACTGACGTAAACATAATCTTCAAACGAATCAGGCACACAGAAATCTCTGGCCATATATACTTCAATTAAATCCTTCCCTCTTGGATGTTTCTGATGAACAGCCATAACCTCCGAGTCAACTGCCCTGTCCGAAGGAATTGTAAATGAATTTATGGTGCTCAAATCGGGCATTCCCTGAAATCCATACTCACTCACAAACCGCCCCACGTGGCTGTTGTACTGCTCAAATGGCTCACCTCCCCACCACACTCCCCAATAGTGAACATCGCCTTCAGCATAGGCCACCTTTCTTCCCCAGCCATTATTTGGCGAGCTAGACACGTAATCGGTATGGGGCGATAATCTTTCTACAGTCAAGGGCAATAACTCTTCAAATAAACTTTGATAAGCATTCCAAAGCTGGGTAGAATCAGCAGCTGAATACCCTAACGATTTTTGCCAACCCCAGTTATGCCAAGCTTCGTCAACTTCATTGTTTCCACACCAAAGCGCAATACTTGGATGATTACGTAACCTAGTCACTTGCTGAACCGCTTCCGCTGAAACATTGGCCAAAAAAGCGGAATCCCCTGGATATACTGTTCCTGCAAACATAAAATCCTGCCAAACCATCAACCCCAGCGAATCGCAAAGCGAATAAAAGTCGTCGGTTTCGTAAACTCCACCACCCCATACACGCAGCATATTCATGTTCGATTTTTGAGCCATAACAAGCAAATCGCGCGTTTGTTCGCGGGTAACCCGCGATAAAAAATTATCCTGAGGAATGTAATTAGCTCCTTTAATATACACTTCGCGTCCATTTACGTTAAAAAGAAATGTGCTTCCAACAGCATCGTCCTTTCTTACGAGTTCAATATTGCGAAGTCCGATGTTCAGCACTTTTTCCTCAATTAATTCATCATGTATTAACTTCACCTGTACATTAATCAAGGCTGCCTCTCCCATACCGTTTGGATACCACAACGGAAAATCATGCAACACTACTGGGGTTATAAGAATATTTTCGCCCACAACTAAATCAACGGAAGTTGTGGCAACCTCTGTTCCATCAATTAGAATCTCGAGTTTAACCTCTGTACTTTGTCGACTTACGATGGTTGAAACGACCCTTAGTTTAGCCACCGAATCTGTGACAAATTGCTGATCGACAAAAACATCGCTCAACTCAAACAAACTACCAGCTTCAATGCGAGCTGGCTTCCAAATGCCCATAGTCACCAGCTTAGGCCCCCAATCCCAACCAAACTGATAAGGTGCTTTTCGTGTAAAACCTCTGATTTCAGGTATTGGAATCCCAAATTGATTTTTCTTTTGTTTATTTATCTCCTCGGGAGGAAAAAAAGTAACTGCGAGCTTGTTGTTTGTTTGTTTCAATAATCCTTTAACAGGAATGCGCCACCACCTGAACATATTGTCGGTTTCGGCAATGAGACTGTCGTTTAACTTAATTTGTGAGTAAGTGTCTAGGCCTTCAAAAACCAGATCGACTTGCTGCTGACTTAGCATGGATGACGGCACATCAAATTCGGTTTCGAAAACCCAAGGTGACTGCCCAACCCACTGCACTTTTTTTTCATTATCACGAAAAAACGGATCAGGAATAACCCCCTTTGAAATTAAAGCAAGATGTACATCATCCGGCGCCACTGAATCCAAAAAAACAGGCTCAGACAAAGATTTCAAAGACCAGTTTAATGATTTTAAATCCAATGAACCCTGATGCTGTTTATTGCAAGCGGAAAGCAATACGAACAAAACAAAAAACAAGTACCATCTATTCTTCATAACCAATCGTAATTTATAAAGCTTCCAAAATTAAGCAAAAGCAAAAGCTCATCTCGTAAAAAGGGAAACTTTTGTAATTTTGCGCTTCAAACCAAAGTAGATTAAACATGAATGCATCAGGAGACTTAAACTGCGTTATTACCCAGTCGATTCAAGTATCACCGATTATGAAAATCATCAAGGTAAAACCGATTGACTGGAAATTTCCAAATTTTACAGCTGGGCAGTTTGTAGCACTTGGTTTGCCTGCCGAAGCTCCTCGCTGCAAAGAATCAACAGAAGAATTTACTCCTTCACCCGGCGATAAGCTTATCAAACGCGCCTATTCCATTGCTTCCTCAAGCACTGAAGATGTAGTAGAATTTTACGTAACACTGGTTCATTCAGGGCAACTTACACCCAGATTATTCGATTTACATATCGGCGACAAAGTATGGATGGGAAAAAAGGCCGTTGGCATGTTTACGCTTGACGAAATTGACTCAGAGCGCAATGTTATTCTTATCGCCACAGGAACTGGAGTTGCTCCCTACATGAGTATGCTGCGCTCAAATGCCCTCAGCCGAAAAGGAAAAATGATGGTTATACATGGCGCATCAAACAGCTGGGATCTGGGT
>CAYWNI010000040.1:7114-12950 GCA_964459525.1 uncultured Lentimicrobiaceae bacterium
TACTCGCCAGCATGTTTGCCAATTTCAGCTACCACCCAACCATTACAGCACCCGACAAAGAACCCTCTGGTTGGCAGGGCGACACACGTTTTATTGGCGACATTTGGAAGGCGGGACTGATGGAAGACAAATGGGGTTTTAGACCCATGCCAGATAACACAGAAATTTTTCTGTGTGGAAACCCAAGGATGGTAGATGGCATGAAAGAATTGCTTTCCCTCGATGGCTTTATCGATCACAAAAAAAACCAACCGGGACAAATACACGCCGAAGAGTTTTAAAATGAACTAGATAGATTTTTCAACCTCACATTTTTCACATCAACAGAACTGCAAAACAATAAACATAAAAACATGTCAAAAAATGCTGATGATATTATTTGTAACTGCATGCAAATTACACGTGGAGAAATTATCGACTCGATATTAAGTGATGGTAAAGTAACTGTTGAAGCCATTGGCGAAATAACAGAAGCAGGCACAGTTTGCGGCTCGTGCCATGAGGATATTCAAAATATTATAGATGAAACCATTGTAAAATAATTAGCCGTTTTTAGCTATTTTAGCTAGCGTTTCTTTGTTGAAAATCTCAAAAGAATCTGATTTACAATCCAAAACACCTCCCTCTTTCCAATCTTTTAGCACCCTAATAACACTTTCTTTAGTCATGCCGGTAAGTTCAGCCAAATCCTGCCTCGATAAGTAAGACCTGAACTCAGCAGATTCAAAAACATCATCTGATAAATAAAGCAGTACCTCAGCCAATTTACCATGCATATGTTTATGCGCCAAATTTGAAATAATATGGTATTGGCGAATGATAATTTTATTGAGATGGGCCACAAGTGCCAACGCAAATTGACCATTTTCTTCCAACACCCTCTTAAATGCTTCGGCCTTGATAAAACAAGCTGCAGAATCCTGTATAGCGGTGGCAGAATGATGATGCCGGTAATCAACCAAAAAACCAGGTCCACCTAACAGACTGAATGGTTTTTGCAAGCCGATAATAAAGTTGTCGCCCCCATGGCTTTCCTTATGAACCTTAACAAGACCTTTGGTTAGACAGGCAATGTGCGTGAGTGGACTTCCTTGTTTAATAACTGTTTCCCCCTCCGAAAACTTGATTTCAAATCTAGACTCATTAAGTCTTTTTAACTGATCCTCAGTTAAAAACCTAAAAAGACTTAGCTTGTTATTGCAGTCGGCACAGTTTATTGATTGACACATTTCCATCATAATTATACCCCAGGAGTTTCCTTCAAATTGTATTTACAAATCCTTTTCATTGCAAATATCTACAATAAATTGATATATGTCAATTAAATTACGGCAAATTACATCAATCTATTAAAACATGTCAATGATTCCATACCAGTAGCAAGGCAAGAATTATCTAATCTTGTAGTGCGAAATCATACTAACTAAAATAATGTAATTATGAAGAGAATTAGATCTTTTTTATTTTTCAGCTCAGCAATTTTTATGCTGATGGCTGCCGCCTCATGTACCAAAGAAGGCCCACAGGGTGTTGCAGGTAAAGATGGCACAAACGGTACCGACGGCACCGATGGAACTACAAGTTGTATCGAATGCCACAGCAGCAACCAATTGCTGTATGCAATCGAAAACCAATATGCCGCATCATTCCATGCTTACGGACCAGACTTTGAAAGAAATGAAGGCGAATGTGCTATTTGTCACACAAGTCAGGGTTTCCGTGGTAATTTAGACGGAAGTTTTGACTGGACTGCTCCTGGAGCAAAAATCGAAAACCCAACAGGTCCGAACTGCTATACCTGTCACGAAATTCATGAGTCGTATACCGCAGCTGATTTGGCTTTGACAGTAAAAGATGCTGTTGAATTAAACAATACAGGAGGTGCAACCCATGACTTTGGAAGAGGCAATCTATGTGCCAGCTGTCACCAAAGTCGTGTACTTGATCCATTCCCAGTGGCAGGGGGTGCCGACATCGTTGTTACCAGCCCTTATTGGGGTGTTCACCATGGCACACAAGGCAACGCAGTTGCTGGTGTAGGCATGGGTTTATTCGATATTGGCGATGGACTCACCAACTCTGTTCATTCAGGATTTATTGCCAACTCATGTGTAACCTGCCACATGGCAGAAGCTTACGGCACACAATCAGGCGGCCACTCTATGTGGATGGGATATGATTACCACGGAAGCACTGTGCTAAACACAGCCAGCTGTAATACCACTGGATGTCATGGTGATGGCGAAGATGTTCAAGCACTTACCGAAGAGTTTCAGGGTGAAATTGCTGGATTACTCGCTGAGTTAAAAATGAAACTTGACGCAACCGGTATTACTGTCGAAGGCAGTGACGCCCCCGTTCCAGGGACTTATGCAGGAACAATTGCTGGTGCATGTATTAACTACAAAGCCCTTACCGAAGACAAGAGTCTTGGTGTGCATAACCCCAAGTACATCAAAAAACTTCTTCAGAACACCATCGTAGCCTTAGACTAACGTGTTCAATAAAAGAAATGAATAATCCAAAAAGGCTTCATCCGTGAGGCCTTTTTGGTAATTATCAAACCTTATACATAAAAAAATATGAAAAGTTATTACAAATCATCATTCTTCGTAGTGTTGCTGGCTAGTCTTTTCTTTGCCTCATGCCAGTACGATTTTATAGCTACTCCAGCGCCACCTGATCCGGGCGATACCCTGAGTTTTTCAGCGGAAATAATCCCGATTTTCACGAAAGGTTGTATTGGATGTCATGGTGAAGGTGCAGAAGCTCCTGATCTTTCGGCTGCTAATGCATACAACAGCCTACAAACAGGTGGTTATATCGACACCAACATTCCTGCCGACAGCAAAATTTATTCCTATCCAGCTCCGGCGTCTCCCAACCACAACTGGAAAAGGTATACTGACACTGAAGCCGCTTTAATTTTATTGTGGATTGAACAAGGAGCTTTAAACAATTAAATGACTGAACGATGAAGAAAATCTTTAATTATACGATAATCGGGTTGTTGACAGTTTTGTTAACACCTGGCTCACTGTTTTCACAGGACGAGAAAGAAAAAGTTGTCGACAGACCTGTTCGCACGCCTTTTGAAAGTGGAATTTTAATCGACAACCAAACTTCCGTTGTTCCATCGCCCAAAACGCTGGAATTGCTTATCCAACACCGATTTGGAAAACTAAATGCCAACGGAATATCTGACCTTTACGGTATTTACGCCCCCGCCGCTAACATCCGAATGGGTCTAAACTACACTTTGCTTAAAAACCTCATGGTAGGTTACGGTATAACCAAAAAGAATATGTACAGCGACTTCCAAGTAAAATACACCATTCTGGAGCAAACCCGCAAAAACACCATCCCCGTTTCGCTTACATTGTATGGCAACATGGCCATAGATGGAAGAAACAAAGATGTTTTTGGCCTGGAGTACAAAAATTCTAACAGACTTTCCTATTTCGGGCAAGTAATTGTAGGCAGGAAATTCTGCGACTGGTTTACTTTACAGGTTACTGGTAGCTTTACACACTACAACCTAGTAGCATCGGGTTACGACCATGATAAAATTGGTGTTGGTGCTGCCGGTCGAATAAAAATATCGACCCAGTCGTCGATTATTTTCCAATACGACGTGCCACTCAAAATTAAGAGCATTTCCGAAAACGACAACTTTGACAATGCCTCACTACCAAACTTCGGTATTGGTTGGGAAGCTTTTACAGGAACTCACGCCTTCCAGGTATACATTTCTACAGCAGATGGAATTGTACCGCAGGACATGTACATGAACAACCACAACGATTTCCTTAATGGAGATATGATGATTGGCTTTACCATCACCCGTTTATGGAACTTTTAATCTGAGGATTATTTGATGATTAAACGTATGCCAAATAATACACTTAAAATCAATTCCCCAATTCCGATTGCGTAATCGGAATTGGGGAATTCTAACCAAACCAAATATGACCCGCAGGATAATAAAAATAACAGTCGTCGTTACAACTATGTTGCTTTGGATATCTCCATTAGCCTCATTCGCCGATGACGAAACAGCCATCGTTTTTGAAAATGCTGAATACAACAACCAGTGCTTCAAATGTCACGGACAAAAAACCTATTCCTACTATAACGAAAGCATCGACAGAGAAGTAAAGGATCGAATGAATCCCTATTTTATTATTGACTCGGCCTTGTATTATCAAAGTAATCATGCCAGTTTTATGTGTACTGATTGTCATTCGTATGATTACGAAACCTTTCCGCATGCCGGAGAATTACGCATGGAGCAACAGTTTGCATGTCTGGATTGCCATGGCGGTGACGAAACCTATGCTCAATATCAATTTGAAGAAATAGAAGAAGAATTTACGGCCAGCATTCATTCACCCGAACACAACGAAGGATTTACCTGCTGGATGTGCCATGACCCCCACACTTATAAAATAAATGCACGAAACAACAACAACCTTAAAGAGGTTATTGTTTACGACAACAACATTTGCCTAAGCTGCCACGCCGACATCGACAAATACCAATTGTTGTCAGATGAAGAAAACCCGAATATTATAGCAGCACATGATTGGCTGCCAAACCAAGCGCTACATTTTAGTAAAGTGAGGTGCATTGAATGTCACACCGAAGTAAACGAAAACATCCTTATTGCGCATAAAGTTTGTAAAAAAGAAAAAGCCGTTAAAAATTGTGTCGAATGCCACTCGCAAAATACATTGCTTAATGCAACCCTTTATAAATTTCAAAATCTTGAGAAAAGAAACAAACTGGGCTTTTTTAACGCTTCGATGCTTACAGATCATTACATCATTGGCGCCAACCGCAACTACTACCTCAATGTTGGAAGTGCCATTCTGTTTGGACTTACCTTACTCATCATTTTAATTCACGCAATACTCAGAATAATTAACAAATAAAATGGAATCAAAACTATACTTATATCCGATCTGGCTAAGAATCTGGCATGTAATCAACGCTGTATTGTTTCTAACCCTCATTGCCACAGGACTGAGTCTTCAATATGCCTCTGTAGAGTACTCTTTTATCGATTTTGAAATGGCCGTATCAATACACAATATTGCCGGGGTAGTTATTACTATCGCTTATTTTATGTTTGTTTTTGGAAACTTATTTACCAAAAACGGGAAATTCTATAAAATTAGAATTAGGGGATTTATGCAGGAGCTTATCGCACAGATAAAATACTATACCTATGGTATTTTTAAACACCAGAAATCGCCCTTCCCAATTACAGCTGAACGCAAATTTAACCCCTTACAAAAGTTGAGTTATGTGGGATCAATGTACTTTCTGTTTCCTATATTAGTTTTAAGTGGACTTGCACTAATATTTCCAGAGTTTATTGTTCCCAACGTTTTTGGTTTTAGCGGTATACATCTTACTGGACTGGTTCATATCATCTCAGGTTTTGGCTTATCGATATTCCTTTGTATACATGTTTATTTCTGCACTATTGGTAAAACACCAACAAGTAATTTCAAAAGCATGATTGACGGATATCATTAAAAAAGCTTTCCTAGAAGGGATCTCAAAGGTTTCTTTTTATTCAAAAAAATCGTTTCTTTGAAACGCTATCTCAGAAACTGATTGGTGAAAAATATTACTATTTGAAAATATGAAATAATAATCCGCAATCTTGGCCAAATCAATTTGGATTGTTTAGTTCTTTAAATATTAAATAGAGTTACTGTAAACATTACACCAACAAAGAGATAACTCAAGAAATGAGTGACAATTAACTAATTAAAATATCTATTAATCAAAATTAAAAAGCTATGTTAAAAAGGAGTTTATTGAT
>CAYWNI010000041.1:0-12799 GCA_964459525.1 uncultured Lentimicrobiaceae bacterium
TAAGTACCTGATAATGCGATACCGCTTCCTTGCCATATTCGCCATTCGGAAAAACAGTCATTACCCTTCTGTCTTTCAAACTTCTGCCGATATGCCCAGTGATTGTGCCTTCATTGCTAACAACATCACCCCAAACCAAAGCATGGTAGGTGCGCTGTATTGAATGGTCAAAAAACTGGTTGGCCAACCTTGTTTGTGCCAACTCATTTTTGGCAACAAGCAATAAGCCTGAAGTATCTTTATCAATTCGATGAACAAGGTATCCAAAGCCATTTTCCACTTTATCGAGCTGGTTTGTTTCCTTAAAATAATAAGCCAGACCGTGCAAAAGCGTGCCAGTGTAATTGTTATAGCCCGGGTGCACAACCATTCCTGGTTGTTTATTTACAACCAGCACATCGTCGTCTTCATATACAATGTTCAGGTCAATTTGTTGTGGGAAAATTTCAACATCGCGAGGAGGATAGGTCATTACAACCGAAATCTCGTCGAGTGGTTTAATTTTGTAATTCGATTTAACGGCCTGCTTATTTACAAGAATATTGCCCGCTTTGGCCGCTTGCTGGACTTTGTTTCTCGATACGTTTACAATCCTGTTAAACAAAAACTTGTCTACCCTTAATGGCGACTGTCCGGGATCAACAACAATATGATAATGTTCGTAAAGGTCTGAGCTTTCTTCCTCAACAAACTCGTTAAAATCTTCTTCCATTTCTAGTTATTAATCAAGAGCTTAGCTGAATAGAGTCTTTGGTTTATCATGACTTTAACAATATACATTCCCCGAGGTAAATCTTCAACATCTAAAAAATGATCAGTGCTGTTATGATGGCGTACTTCTGCTCCATAGAGGTTGAAAAGAGATATTTGAACTACATCATCACGCTGTAAATCAGGATGAGTAAGATTAACTCGATTCGAAGCGGGGTTTGGGTAAAGGTGCAAAGTGCGTGAAGGTGCTGTGTTTTCAATAAATTCACTGCCAAGTACCAAATCAGACCCCACGATAGGGCGCATCATTAACGCACCAGCAAAAGAGCTGTTGTACCATTCATCATTCGTATTGTAAAAGATACGCTCATGCTCATCATTGTTTGTGTCAAATCCTATATTCAGGTTGTCTTGCGTATACTGTTCCCAGCCAACATAAAAAGTTCCTGAAACAATAACCGGTTCATCGAGCATGTAGGGTGTAAAATGATAGAGTCCATCAGCCCAAGCTACTTTTTCATTTTCCTGCTCATATATCATCTCACCTGGTTTGCCGTTGTTATCGTTCCAAACCCGGAGCATAAAGTACAATTCATTGGCATTGTTCAGGGTTTTGTTAAAATACATTTGAACACCCTGCAAAGTATCAGGCAATGAAACAGTAAACTGATAGGCCAATTCAGCACCAGCAGGAACCAAACCGTAACCTAACTCAGGAGTTCCATCATCGTATGCATAATAGTTATAAAACCCCTGGTGGTAAATCACAGAGTCGACAATGGTATTTTGATCGGAAGAGTCGCTAATAAAATGCTTGATAATATAAGAAGTGGTGTCGCGCGACATATCAATGTTAAAAAGGGCTTGAACAGGTGGGCAGGCATGTGCTGATCCGCAACCGACACACTGCTGAAAACCTGACAGATAAAAAGGACTTAAATTACAACTTCCGCCATTATAGCGATATGCATAATCACCTGCAACCTGATTTACCCTGTATTCGTAGGCTGTGTTATGCTCCACATTATCCAGATTGGCGATGTACATATCGAACTGTTGACGTATAGAATTTGTTGGGTCGCTACGGTATTGCCTGTAAGGCATTGATTGATAATCGCTAAGAAAAGAAGGAGCCCGCTGCGAAAAAGTCAATTTGCGGTAGGTTGTGTCACCAGCAGATCGATTGTAGTTTAAATAAATATAGTCCACATTCCATTGGTCCACATTACTTTTCCAAGTAGGGATGATTTCGTCGGAAATGCTGGCGTAGTTATAAAACCTAAACTGGAATTCAGGGTTAAACCAAAGGGAATCGAGCACAGGAATCATTACCTGAACAAAATCGCGCCCGGTGGACTCTTTAAATTCTGAGAGTTTCATTCCCTCTGCATACCATACTTTTTGCCAGGCTGTAATTGGCTCATAAACAGAATCGCAAAGAATGGTGATTTCTTGTCCTCTCACAATAGGTTCGGGATCGAAGTTTATCATAAAAACAGCAGGATTGCATCCCAAATCTGCCGGTGCCCATAGGGTATCAAACATGCTGATGGTATCCTGTCCTGGCAGCATAATTAAATCTGCCAAAAGTGTAATTGAATCCATGCGGACAAACGCCGAATCACCTGCAGGTACTCCAAACTCAAGAACCAAGGTATCCCAAGGCTCAGGCTCATCTCCTGTTCCTTGCGGTTGATAAAAAAAACTCAAATAAAGTGAATCGGCAGGACTAAGCACATACTGTAGCGAGAGCAAGCTGTCGAGCCTGATGGGCAAAGAGGTAAGCTTGTCAGCAATAAATGGAGGAAACCACACAGCGTCAGTGTACACATTTCCCTGCCAATCAAGCGCATCAAATGTGGCGGCACCAACATTTGGGGGCAAATAAGGGAAATCTTTGTTAATATAAACATTCCTATTTTCCCAGATTAAATCGTCAGGATAAATATTGGAAGTTGAAAAATCATCAAACAAAGGAAGGTTCAAAGAGTTGATTACTTCGTTACGACTACAATTACAATCCACTGCTTTTGACGCGACAGTTTTTGAATGCATCTTCAATGTTTCATTTACCTGCAACCCAACCAACACCTCCTGCCCTTTCAAAAAAGGTACACTCCACAAAAACAAAAATGCTATGAAATATTTTTTACTCATTCTCAATTAAATATCGATTAATAACAATCGTGTCGCTTTTAAGCGAATCAACCTTAAATTGCTTGGTGTACTCCTCGAAGTCAAAAAACTCGTCCGAACGGTACCACAAATTAATTTTAGCTCCCAAGTCCAACAACCCCTCGGAAAGCGCAGGGGGATCGGTTTTATAAACACGTGAGTGAACAGGCTGAAAAGCTTCCTGAAAATATTCCTTGCCCACATTCAACGAGTTATAATGTATTAAAGAGCGAGCCTGCTCCTTAGTTAAGCCAATAAGCATAGGCAATGCTACTTTGTTCAAAGACTCGCCTTTGCCCAATACAAGTTCGATTGGCGATCCTTTTTCTATTTCAGTATCTGCTTCTATTGGCTCACCATTAATCAACTGATCTACAACAGCATTTCGCGCAAAGTAAGGAACATAATTCAACTCTTCAACCTCAAGTCCTGCTGATTGCAAAGTAACCAAAGCCTGACGTAAACTCAAATGCAAAAGATTTGGCATAGTAACTTTTTCAGGCAAGAGCGCTACCGTAGTCAAATAAACATGCCTTCCCTTTTTAACCTTAGCTCCAGATTTGGGATTTTGAAGAACGATAGATCCTTTGGTTTTGGAAGGATCGTACAAAGAGTCGATTACCTTAAAGGTGAAATACTCTTCAAAATGATTGTCAATCAATCCATCGAGCGTTTGTCCCTCGAAATTCGGAACTAAATACACATTCCCGTGACGTGTAAAAACATCCAACGATTTGAGCACGCCAAATAGCAGTAATACAGATACACCAACAGCCACAATCAAATGCAGGTAGAATTTCCGTTTCTTTAAAAATGTAAAAAAGCCCATCCCTTTAACAGTAGATATTTGACAAACCGCTTCCTCCCATAAACTTTGTTTACAGGATTTTATTATAATGGTGCAAAGGTAACATTATTTAAAATGTTCCTGCAATCGAAATTTAGCGACCGGCAACCTATTTCCCAATTATCGATAAAAATCTTGTGACCCAACTAAAGCCATTAAAAAAATGATATACCTTTGATTTTTCAATTCAACAACACCCCTTTTCTGATGAAAAACATAGCTATAGTGTGCGGCGGGTATTCAGGTGAGTACGACATCTCGGTCAGTAGCGCATTGGTGGTCGCTAAGAACCTGAATAAAGAACTGTATAACAGCTTTTTGATCATTATATCAAAAACAAGGTGGTATTATGAAGATGAAGGTGGAAACAAAAAAGAAATAAACAGAAATAATTTCACGCTGGAATTCTCTTCTGGAAAGACCGTCAAATTTGATGGTGTTTTTAATGCTATTCATGGCACTCCAGGAGAAGACGGAAAGCTACTGGGGTACTTTGACATGCTAAACATACCGTATACCTCATGCAGTGCAGATGTCTCAGCATTAACCTTCAACAAGTATCTTTGTAATAAGTTTGTTACATCACTAAACATAAAGATGGCTCGGTCGTTTTCCTTCATCAAAGGTGAACAAATTGACATCCAAGCTATAGTAAAAGAGTTGGGATTGCCTCTTTTTGTAAAGCCTTCTTGTAGTGGGTCGAGCGTGGGCATTACCAAAGTAAAACAAGAAAACCTACTGCTAGCAGCCATCGAAAAGGCCTACAAAGAAGACAACCGTGTAATTATTGAGCAGTTTATTGAGGGGCGCGAAATAGCATGCGGATTGATCAGAAAAAGAAACGAGCTCATCGTGTTTCCGCTTACTGAAATAATAAGCAAAAATGAGTTTTTTGACTATGAGGCAAAATACACTAAGGGGATGGCTGATGAAATTACACCGCCCGTGGGTCTGAGTTCAAAAGCAGAAATCGACATTAAAACAACCAGTGCGTTTTTATACAAAAAGCTTGACTGTAATGGGTTTGTACGAATTGACTATATTGTTTCAACGGATGGTATATATTTTATCGAAATAAATACTGTACCAGGGATTTCAGAAGCCAGCATTCTTCCACAGCAAGCCGAAGCCATGGGCATGTCGATAGCTGAACTCTTTGAAATTGCTGTTGAAAGCATGTTCCTAGTTGCGTAGACTGTTATGATTTCAGCAAGAAATCAGCTAGTTTTGCAACAGCCAACCCGCGATGACTAATTTTATTTTTCTCTTCTTTGTTCATTTCAGCAAAAGTTATACTATACCCTTGGGGTGTAAAAACCGGATCGTAACCAAATCCTCCCTCTCCTGATTGCGTTTCTTCAATCGTTCCCTCAACACTTCCATCAAAATAATACCTCTTGCCATCCAAAATAAGCGATATTACCGTAATAAACCGAGCTTGTCGGTTTTTAACTCCTTCCAACTCATTCAAAACCTTGATCACATTGTCCTGAAAAGAACATCCTTCGCCAGCATAGCGGGCAGAATAAACACCGGGGCTTCCATTCAACGCATCGATTTCCAAGCCTGTATCATCAGCAAAGCAATCAACACCAAAAAGATTGTAGATATGCTCCGATTTAATCAATGCATTTTCACGAAGTGTCACTCCAGTTTCGGGAATGTCATCCAAGAATCCGATATCCGATAAACTTAACACCTTTATTGAACCCGACAAAATACCACGTATTTCATCAAGTTTGTGCATATTATTGGTTGCAAATACTATTTCTTTCATACACAAAACAAACTATTTTGAAATTTGACAAATGTAATCAGATTAAATCGAATTTTTTTTACTTTTGGTTTTTAGCACAGAAAGCAAATTTCAAATAAATAACTAAAGAAATAGTTCATGAGAATTTTAAGAACCTTATTACTGGCATCAAGCATTGCATTGATAGCCACTGCATGCAATTGCGAATCAAAGTCTGAAACATGGAGTGCTGCACAGCAGGACACATGGAAATCAAAATGCATGACATTTATGGAGGAAAATGGCGTTGAGAAGAAAAATGCTGTTGATTTTTGTGACTGTATGTATGAAAAAACATCAGACAAATACACACCCGAGGAAGCGGAAAACATTACTGCCGATGAAGAAAGAAAGCTTTGGGAAGATTGTGATTTCAATTGGTAATAAAAAAAAGCTGCTTGCATATGCAAGCAGCTTTTTTTATAAAATAGTTTATCCGCTTACGGGTACTGAATTGAAGGGTAACTGGTGAGCGAAACTTTTGGAATATTTGCACTGTAATTGGCATTGATGGCATCAATAAAATAATTGGCCACTAACCCATTAGCCTGAGGAGTAAGGTGAATTCCATCGAGTGAAAACAAGTTTCCCTGAACAAAAGCTGGCGAAAAACCAATTCCTTCTACAACAAGACCTGTTGTAGCAACCTGATGCATGATGGCGTTAAAATCAACAAACGCAAGTCCATTGGTATTGGCCGTACTTTTTATTATATCGTTAAACTGAGTCACGGCCGCTGTAACATTGGCAATTTCCTTTTCAGTAAGAATGTACTGACTTGGAACTGGCACCTGGCTTCCCCAGAAAGCACATTTTATTGAATCCTGAGGCAAAGTCAACAAAGCCAACTCATTGGCTGTCATTTGACGCATTTGCAAGCTCTCTGGAATACCATCCATACCAGCATCTCGAATCACCATTGGGTTAGGTCCCAATTTGAAACTGATTCTATAATCTTTCCCCATTTGTTCCATCGCAGCATTGTACGGGGCATAAGCAGCGTTCAACAAATCAACTGCAAACTGCATCGAGTCGGGGATGGCTACTACATTATAAGGAATCGTTGTAAAAAAAGCAGCATCAGTAATACTTGGAATATTAGCCAGAACTCCTTTTGCACCACCCTGTGTCAGGGTTTGAACCAACATTGCGTAGGCTCCGGTAAACTGATCAACGGGGGTAATTACATCACCAGCACCACCTGAAGTGGCATAACCCAATACATCATTGTTTCCTATCCAGAGTGAAAAGAAAGTTGGAGACATACTCATTGCCTGTTCAACAACAGAAATATCTGGAGAAGCAGCGAACTTCACAAAATAAGGATTTGCCAGCCCTAAAGGCAGATTAGCTATATTTCCATAACCGGGAGCTAACAGGTGCATCAACTTTGCACCAGGCACACCCAAGTTATTTACAGCATAATCCACATGGTTGGTAAAAGAGTCAAGCTCACCAGGATCAGAAACCGGGCCGAGGCTTGTTACACCGAGACAATCAACACTATAACCCAGCTTAAGTTTTCCCGGAACTACACCAAATTCGCTGTTCACAACCGGCTGTACAAATTTACCACCACCAACAGTTTCAAACTGCTGACCCATAACGTTAGCAAAACTATACATCTGACCAGATTTATACAGTGCGCCATCGGCATACCCAGCCGTAAGTGAATTACCGACAGCAACATATGTTGTAAAGTCGGCGGTTCCTTTACTTGGGGTAAATTCATTTACTTCCGGCTTACATGAAGCCAAAAAAGCAAATACTACCAAATAAATAAAATATCTAATTTTCATGATTCTTTCTTTTTAAGATTAAAATTTAAAACTAACACCAAGTCCAGGGATGTAGGTTATTGATTGGTAAGTTCCGTTGAAGTCATCAGGTACATAGCTCTTTTCAGCCTTTTGTCCAAAAAGTTGCAAAAATGAAGCATCAATACTTAACATATCTATCGGGCTATAAGAAAGACCCAATGTATAGGCAAAAGTATTCAGACTGACGGTTTCTGGAGTAAAATAATCTTCGTTTGTAGGTGATTGATCATAATACATCCCAGCACGCACATGAAATTTATCATTTACAGCATATTGAGCACCCAAGCGTGGGATGAAAGTATCCTTATATTCTCTAGGATTTGTTGAGTTAAGCAACTCACCCTTTTCCTTAAAAGTAAATTCTAGGTTTTCGTAAACTCCCCACATTACCCAGTCGAGTTCAAAAGCAACCAAGAGTTTTTCAGTGGCTTGGTAAGACACACTAAAATCAAGGTTAGCAGGTAATGGCAATTCAGCGTCAAATTTGTTTGTTGGAGGTATGGTCGTTTGCAAAGCAGCTGGAATAGTAAACGTTGCATCGCCATCTTCCACTTTCATCGAAATTTTTGATCGGTAATCAACACCAAAAGCGAGCTTTTCCGTAGCTTTGTAGTAAGCTCCAATATTAAAGCCATAACTCATTGTAGAGCCCTTTAAATTAGCTTTTGAATTAGCGCCATAATTAAGTGCTTTATTAATTTCCACATCACCGGTAGCCAACACAAAACCTGCGCCAATACCAAATTTGTCATTAAAATTAAACGAAATCGTTGGTTGCACAAAAATTGCTTTTAGCGCAATGTCTTGAATGAGAAATTTCCCAGCCCAGTCTTTCTGCCATTTAGCAGTACTACCATAAGGTGTATAAACACCAACGCCCACGGTGATCATGTCGTTAATCTTTCCTGCTCCATAGAAATAAAATGGAGTCGAAACAGGATTTTCGGGTTGCCAATTTGAATTCGTTCCTTGCATTTGAAAATCAATATTCGACATGACACCACTAGCTCCGAGTTCAAAGTGAAGCCTGTCTTTCATCAATGATAAAGCACCCGGATTGTAGAATATAGAGCTCGACCCCATGTTTAGAGAAGTTCCGACAAGTCCCATTCCGTTTTGCTTATTTCCCTGCAAACGAACCTGATATCCGCCTGCATATACTGTCGTCGCTAGAAAAAACGCCGACAATAAAAACAAAGTAATTTTTTTCATACACTATCTGTTTATAATTATTGGGGGTAAAACTACAAAATAAAACACACCGTTATCTTTTCACAATGAAAATAATCCCCAATTTATGGGTTGTAATCCATTTTCATTCAAAATCTCGTTTGTTTTTGAGAAATGTTTGCATCCAAAAAAACCATTATAGGCTGACAAAGGCGAGGGATGGGCTGCTTTAAGAATGAAATGCTTATCACAATCAATTAAGGACTCCTTTTGCTGGGCATGTTTGCCCCACAACAAAAACACGATTCCTGCCCGATAAAAAGAAAGCGCCCTGATAACTTCATCAGTAAAAAAGCCCCATCCGCAATTTGCATGAGAGGCAGGTTGCGCTTGTCGAACAGTAAGCGTTGTATTCAACAACAGCACACCTTGCTCAGCCCACCCGGAAAGGTTTCCTGATTTCGGGCTATCTATCCCCAAATCCCCCTTCAATTCTTTAAAAATATTCTTTAAAGAGGGCGGCTGAATCATTCCATCGGGAACAGAAAAAGCTAGACCATGCGCTTGACCATATCCATGATACGGATCTTGCCCAAGGATTACAACGCGAACCTTTGCCAGAGGAGTTAAATTAAAAGCTGAGAATATTAATGAGCCAGGAGGATAAATAACCTGAGTTCGCTTTTCGATACGCAGATAATCAACTAATTGATGAAAGTAAGGTTTTGTAAATTCAGATTTCATGGCCGCTTTCCATCCTTCTTCGAGTTCAACATTCATTTCAGACATAATTTAATTATTACAGTTGTATAATAAAAACATAAAAATCTTGTTATTTAATCAAATTCTGCCTTTCTTTGTCGGAAGCAAAATATGTTTATTTAGTAAAAGTATGAAAAAAATAATCGTCCTGATATCAACCATTATACTCATTGCCATTTTCGCTAGCGCATGTAAATCGTCAAGCAAATGCGCTGCCTACGGAGAGACGCAAAAATTTCAAAAAGAATCCAGGTATTAAACCTATCACCGTTTTTTGGCAAGCCTTTTGTTGATATTTGATGATCTCATCAAATAGAAATCTTTTTACTTATGTTATCGTTTCGGAAAATATCCTCTTTTTTGGTATTGATGTTTTCGGTAATGATTGTTTTTGGGCAGTTTGATACTGAAACCTACGATTCGGTTGAAAACAAAATTCTGTATAACAAACAATACACTTACGGAGTTACACTACACAACCTTGGGCTGGGAGTAAACTTCAGAACTGGAGCAAGGAAGTCCATTTTCACAACACGCATGTTTGAGCTCGAATTTGTAAGCATGCGATCATACAAGCAAGTTAAACTTGTTAATCCATATTTTGTAAACTCAAGACGATACGTTTATGGCAAATACAATGATGCCTTTTTTTTTAGAGCTGGTTTTATTTGGAAAAAACTACTTAATAGAAAACCCTACTGGGGTGGCGTTGAAGTAAGGTTATTATATGGAGGAGGATTGTCAGTTGGTATTGCCAAGCCTTATTACCTCTATATAATTGAAGATATAAGCGGCAATGGGACTCAATTTGTGCTCAAGGAAGAACAGTATAACCCAGAACAACACTCTAGCACAATTATTTATGGAAGAGCTCCTTTCGCCACTGGTCTCGGTGAAATCACACTACATCCTGGCGCCTATTTAAAAGCGGGACTTAATTTTGAATATGGAACGAATAGCACAGCGATAAAATCACTTGAGATTGGAGCATGTGTTGATCTGCTCCCAACTGGCCTTTCGATAATGGCCAATAACACAAATCAAATTGTTTTTCCAGGATTGTATTTAAACATCAACTTTGGAAAACGCTACAACAAGTATTAAACTCCACAAAGCAGTTTTGCGATTATAATCATACTTTTTATCGATTCGGGAAAACACCAATGAATTCCAATATGGTTAAAGCCCATTTTTCCAAAGGTAAAAAAAAAGTGGCTCACCATAACGATGAACCACTTTGTTGTTTTAGAACAATTAGATTACCTATTGAACAAGTATCTTTTGTGAAATTGACTCATCACCCTTCGATATTATCAAATTATAAATACCATCATTGACCTCTGGCAATGCAATATTAATCTTATTTTCACCGGGCACGCAACTAATTTCTTCATTATAGACTATTCTACCCGCAATATCACTCACTTGTATGCGATAGTTATCGGATGAATAACTTTCGAGCTGCAAAACAAATTGTCCATTGCTTGGATTTGGATAAACAGATAAGGCTTCCCCATTAAGATTTTCGTTAATCCCAATAAAACCCTCTGTTGTAAATGAGGATACTGGACTCCATGCAGAGGTATCCATCAAAGTAATACCACGAACCTTCCAATAATAGGTGGTATTTTTATCCATAGGAGTAGCACACTGCAAAAAGGCAGCATCACTGGTAGAAGAAACCGGATCGATAAAATCGGCAGTTTTTGCCAACCATACTTCATAATGAGGCACGCCCATAATACCTTCCCAAATAAATTTAGGACAAGAATTAACTTTAGTTGCACCATCCTCAGGAGTAGTTAACACCAATGAATTCTTTGTAGTAAATGAAAACACTTCTGACCAATCCGACAAATAGAATGCGTTTTCAGCTTTCACTCTCCAATAATACTGACGTCCAAAATAGTTAAGATTCACATCAGTAGAGTTAGAATCTGAAACAACAGCTAAAGGTGTTTCAAAATCCATATTATCATCTAATTCAAGTGTGTAATCAGCTGTTCCTTTGTAATCCGTCCAAACGAAAAGTGTTTCAAGTTCAATTTCAGCGTTATTGGAAGGAGAAGACAAATCAACCGTTGGGTAGGTTGTCATCGATTTAACCTGTGACCATGCTGATGTATCGGCACCATGAATTGCTCTAACATGGTAGTAATAAGAGACTCCGTAAGCCAAATTCGACAAGGTATAGGCTGTCAAAGCAGAAGACTGAGTAACCGTCTTAAGTATCGGACTATTAAAACCTACATTGGTTTTTTCTATAACTACACCAGAGGCGCCGACAATCAATCCAAAATTATCACCATAAGCAAAAACACCTTGTAAATCTTTAGATGTTCCAGAGGAAACCAGAGACCAGCCTCCGTCCAAAGCGAGCAAGGTACCACTTTTCCCAACAGCATAACCTTTGTAGTTTGACACACTCACTGCGAGTAAATCTTTTGTAACACCAGTGTATTCTTGAATCCATGCAGCGCCATCATAACGGTAGATTGTGCCAGTTTTACCTACAATCCAGCCGTTGGTTTCATTTTGAAAACTAATTCCATAGTAATCTTTTGTGCCCACTTCCTGACTTGTCCATGTATTTCCATCAAAATGAATTACCATTTTACTTTTTCCACAAGCCCAAATATTGTTTTCGGCAACGGCAAATACATCGTAAATATCACTTGATACGGGACTTGCAACAGTTGACCAAACACCACTATTATAAATAGCTATATCGCCACCAGCACCAACAACTACGCCATTGCCAGCATCTGCAAAGCTCACACCAAATATTTCTGAAGTAAGACCTGTCGCTTGTAGAGTCCATGTACTCCCATCATAAAAAATCACAGTGCCACCTGCACCTACTGCATAACCATGTGATGCATCTACAAACCAAACATCATTTAGATCTTCAGTAACGCCACTTTCACTAACCAACCACATATTACCATCGTAATGTAAAATCTTTCCGTCGTCGCCTACAACCCAAATATCAGCTTCATTAAGAATGTATGTTCCGTTAAGTGAAGATGTTACATCACTTGATATTTCGTGCCATGCATAGGAAGTATCAATTTGGAACTGATATTTCGAAATACCTGTTAAAGGGTTCCAGATTATTTCAGGGTTGGAATAAACCATAGACCCATCGCTTGGCACTGAACGCAAGGTTGGTGTCCATACAACACTAAATGTCCAAACCACTGACCAATCAGAAGACAATTCTCCATCAAAGGCACGAACACGCCAAAAATAAGTTTCTCCAAATTTTAAATTGGAAGTCTGCACCGATGTGAGCTCAGTGCGAGGAAAAGTAATTGCATCGGAAAAATCCGCCATCGTTGCCAGCTGCGGCTCGTAGGTAATATCAAGTGTAACTCCAGTTACAGCGAGCCAGTCAATTACAACGTCAGGCATCTGATTCAACTTTTCATTGTCAGGCGCTTTCAATGTAGGAGCATATATTTTAGTTTGCGCTGATAATGCCACAGAAATCAGCATCAACAAACTTAAAACGAAATA
>CAYWNI010000042.1:0-12776 GCA_964459525.1 uncultured Lentimicrobiaceae bacterium
TCGGCTATGGTGAGGGGTTTGCTGGCAGGTGTACTTGAGTTTGGCAACGACGAAGTTTACTATCGGCTCTACGCACTTTATCCTGATTGGTCTTATTTCGATCATCCGCTGATGGTGGGCTGGACAATGCGACTTTTCAGTTTTAACCTGTTGTTTACACATGAGTTTTTTCTGCGGCTGGGTTCGGTTATAATTGGTTCAGTAAATACGTGGGTGCTGTATTTAATCGCAAAAAACCTCTACAATCAAAGGGCTGGCTGGCTGGCATCGCTGCTTTATACGACTTCCATTTATGGTTTTATCATAACCGGCGTATTCATCCTCCCCGATACACCTCAAGGATTGTTTTGGCTGTTTTCGTTGTATGTTATGCTTCGCACCTTACCCTATTCTCCACTTGAGAAAGGTAAAAGCAAAAATATGCTTTTGCTTGGCTTATTGCTTGGGCTGGGCATTTTATCCAAATATACCATCGTGTTTTTGTGGGGAGGCATTGGATTGTACATCTTGTTTTTCAACCGGAAATGGCTAAAAAGTCCACATTTGTATTTTGCTTTATGCATAACCCTTGTTTTGATGTTACCCCTTTTAATATGGAATCTTCAGAATGATTTTATCAGTTTTACATTTCATGGCAACAGGGTTAACACATCGGGGCACGGTCTGCGGTTCGATTATTTGCTCACCGAAGTTGTTGGCGAAGTTTTTTATAACAATCCCATCAACTTTATTTTGATAGTTGTTGCTTTGGTAGTCGCCTTTCGGGGAAAGCTACCTATTGAAACTCCAAAAACCCGACTGATTTTGTTAATGGGGTTACCTTTAATCGCAACATTTCTTTTTTTCTCTTTGTTTCGCAGCACCTTGCCCCACTGGACGGCACCGGGTTACACAACGCTAATACCGTTGGCGGCGGTTTGGCTTGCGGCCAAACCCTCTACAAAACTGATTCCCGGAATAGTAAAAGCTGCGTTGGGGTTACTTCTTTTAATTATTATTTTGGGGTTGTTGCAAATAAATTTAGGAATATTTCCGCTTGATAACTCGAAGGCTTACGAACAGTTGGGGTCTGATGACCCTTCCCTTGATATGTTTGGATACCGTGAAGCCGGAAAAGCATTTTCGGAGATAGCTTCACGCGACAGACAACAAGGAATTATGAGCCCAAACAGTTTTTTGGTTGGCAACAACTGGTTTCCATTGGCCAATTATGATTATTACGCAGCTACTCCGGCCAAATTGAAAAGCATGGGAATTGGCAGTCTCGACAAAATCCATCTTTATGCTTGGATAAACGAAATAAAAGGAGGCTTTAAGGCTGGAAGTGATGCCTATTATCTTACCGACAGCCATGATTTTCGCCTTCCAGACAGCGTGCTTTGTAGTTATTTCGAGAGAGTAATTCCTGCAGATACAATTGAAATATTGCGTGGCGGTAAACCAGCTAAACGGGTGTTCGTTTTCCGAATGAAAAATCTAACGACTTTACCACCGAACCCATTCCTGAATTAAATTATTCGAGTTCACGGTGTTTGTTATCGCAAATTGCGCCCAATTCGCTATGCCTGCACATGCACCACTTAACGAGTTGTTTTTCTTCGATAATTATTTTTTCTGGCTTAAACGAAGTGCCGCGGTGACTTCCATCGCAAAATGGCTGATTCGCTGATCGACCACAGGCACACCAGAAATACGTGCCGGGTTCCATTACCAATTTTAGAGATCGTTTTTGTACAATTACGGGCTTCTCGTTGTCCATGTTTGTTGAATTTAATCGTTTTTTACACCTTGAATTCTCGCTGATTACTCGGCAAAAATACTCAGAAACTGTCTAAATTTTTTTCCGTAGGGAAAGCAGACGGGTTGAAAAGGGAATTTTCATAGGCTTGTTCCGTCCCATCCGGGACGAAATAAACGAAATAATTATTTTTCTACCCATATTTGACTCCTAACGGAGTTTTAAAAACAATATTTAAGATAGTTTCTCGGTTTTTATATTTAGTCAATATGCTTGATCTGATTTTTGCGGTAATGATATTCCAAAAGCGTTCCCTTATTTTTCAAAACAAAAAAAGCCGCCTCATTTGTGAGACAGCTTTTTGTTTTATTGGTTGAAAACCGAATCCTAGTAAAACTTGATTCTGTTGTCTTTAATGTCCAACGACTCTTCAAGTGCACGGTAAGGTCTGTCTTGCTCAACATTTTGCTTGAAAGCAGTTTCCATTTTCTGGATGGTTTGAGCATATGATGGAGGTGTTGTTGCTTTGGTTAGGCTGTTAAGTTTTATCATGAACACAGCGGCATTACCCACAATAGGTTGCGAATTGGCGCCATCACTGAGACCGAATGCTGTTCCAATGGCTTGGTTTTCTGCACCAAAACCCTTTAGGTTTCTTGTGGTAAAGAAGAACGGAGTTACATTGGTTGGGGTTAAACTCATGTCGGCAGCAACTTTTTCAAAATCGCCATTATAGACTTCCATTTTTTGTGCTAGGTGTTTTCCTTTAAGCTCATTAATGACCAGCAGCTCAATTCTTGATTTTATCTCGTCGAGTTCAGGATACCCTTTGTCGATAGATTTTGTTAAGACGGCTACTACGAACATGCCTTCCAGATCGAAAATGGTAGAAACACTTCCTACAGTCGTGGTTTCGTTAAAAGCCCACTGAACAATTTGGCGTGGATTAGGTAAACCAGGAATGCGGTTGCTCATTTCACGAATACCGGGCATTTCGCGGGTACTCAAATTTTCGGCACGAACATATTCGTTAAATTGCTCCAGTGTTTTGTTTTCGGTAGCCAATTTACTGGCATTGGTAAAAATAATCTGGTAGGTTTCGTTGCTGGGCAGAATTTCTCTGTTTACCATAGCAACCCTTACTTTTTTAACATCAGGTTTTTTTCCGGTCACCTCAATAATATGGTATCCAAAAGGTGTTTCCGTCATGGTGACATTACCATTTTTGGTGCCTATTACGGCTTCGTTGAAGTTGGTAACCATGTTTCCGTCAGCAAACCAGCCCAAATCACCTGAGTTGGAGGCAGCAGAAGGATCGTCAGAATACTCCATGGCCAGTTCACCCATGTTTTTGGTTGATTTGGTCAAAACAGCATATAAACTGTCGGCCAGAGCTTTGGCTTCAACTTTCGTTCTTATAATTTTAGGGTCGGCTTGAAATGCGCCTGAGAAAGCGATGAGAATATGGCTTGCTTTCATCGAGTCGGGGCGCATGGCTTCAGCTACCAAACGTGCTACGTGGAAGTTGTTGTTTTCCATGTAAGGTTTGGTAACAGTTCCTACTGCACTGTTGAACATGGTAGAGTCAATTTGAACAGGAAGTTGTCCTTGAACAAACCAAGTGCTATCGTAATTGCTATCAGAGTTCACCTTTACAAAACGTTCTACATCAACAGTTTTGATAAAATCATTATAAATCAAATTTGCTTCTCTTCCAGCTTTCTGAACGTCTTCGGCAGAAGGTTTTACATCAAAAACCACATACTGAATGTCTCTGGTTGCATCTTGTTTGTAGGTTTCTTTGTGTGCATCATAATAGGCTTTATAATCACTGTCGGTAGGTACAAATAAACTGTCGTTTAACGATTTATAAGTTGCAGCGATATAATCGATATCTGCTTTATTGTTTTCATCTTCAAACGAAAGCTGAGCCAGTGCTTCAGGCACATAATACCCTTGGGTAAGCAGGCTTTTGAATTTAGAGCGAAAACGGTCTTCTTTGATGTATTTCTCAAACTGAATCCATTGTTGTTTGGCCTGAGCCGGCATGGTTTCAAGATTTTGTAGGTACTGAATAATCAGGTTTCTATCAAATTTACCTGTATTTGGATCCGAAAAATACTGCACTACAACGGGGTGTGGGTTGTTTCCCTGAATCAGATCAAATAGTTCTTCTGGAGTTACTGAAAGACCTATTTTCTCATATTCTTTGTCCATAATGATACCATAAACCATTTGGTTCCAAGTTTCATCTTTGGTTCTGAATTGATCGTCAACGGAAAGACGGTCGGTTTTTTGCTGTTGTAGTTTGTTTTCGATGTTTTGTTCAGCTTTGGCATTGAAATCCATGATGGTTATCTCTTCGCCTTCAACTTCACCAACGTTCACATCGCGTGACCCTCCGCCTCCTCTAGCAAAATCGCCCAATACAAAAGCGGCCAATGCCACTCCAATGATAATCACCAGAAATGTGGAATGTTTTCTGATATTTCCTATTACTGCCATTTAGTTAAATTTTAAAAATGAGGTGCAAATGTACAAATGTTGATTGAAGTATGAAAAAAAATCTTTCAATTTGGGTTTAAAACCAACACGTTGTCAATAATATCAATAAAATTAGTGCTTTGAAAGCATGAAGGATAGCATGATGACCAGGTAAAAGATGACTTACGGAGCTATTTTCGCCCTGAAAGTTCCTTAGGAATCCTCCCGTGGATGATAGATTCTGACCGCAAACGCTTACCAAGGATCTTTTCGACCATGCGCCCGGTTTTTAGTACCTTGTCGATATTCAGTCCGGTATCGATGCCCATTTCGTCCATCATAACCACCATGTCCTCGGTACTCACCAAACCAACATTTCCGGCATCTTTGTAATAATAAGCTCCGGTACCACTCACCGGAACACCATCTACAAAGTTAGCTGGCTGTCCGCCAATACCTCCCAATGTCGATTCAAAATTGCTCATGCCCGCTTGTAAAGCCGCCAGCACATTGGCCAATCCCCAACCACGAAGCGAGTGAAAATGAACAATTTGTTTATGTGGATTGTCGATGTTATCGAGAAGCATGGAGTAGTAATCGTACACACGGTTTGGTGATGCACTGCCATCGTGGTCGGCATGTTCCACATCGTTTGCGCCAATGTCGAACCATCTTTTTGTAAAATCTACAGCATCCATCATGTTGGTAGGCCCTTCTATCGGACAACCCCAGATGGTGCTTACCGTTCCGTTTACTGTTAGCCCAGCATCTTGGGCCATTGGGATATATTTTTCGGCCATTTTCCAGTATTCATCTAGAGTAAGACCAGAGTTTTTCCTCTGATGCGATTCAGAAGTGCTTACCATGAGCAGAATTCTGTCGGGGCCATAACCTTCTTTTTTTGCTTCAATGGCTCTTTCAATGGCCTTTTCGCGGATGGTAACTGCCGTGAGGCTAACATCGGGAAGCAAATGTTCAACACGTTTGCTTGTGCGAATGGCTTTAAATAGCTCATCGGCATCCTTAAACTGTGGCATTCCTTTCGGGTTTCCAAAATTGGTCACTTCCAGGTGCTTAACCCCTGCTAAAATGAGCTCTTCGAGTACCCAAAGTTTGGCTTCCGTTGGCACATAGGTTTCTTCATGTTGAAATCCGTCTCTTACGGTAATGTCTCCAATCACCACTTTTTTAGGATAGTTCATGTTATAGTTTTTATTGAGTTGATTATAACGATTTCTAAAACAGGTTCAAATATAGATAAAAACATTTCTAATGGCTTAATTATGGAAAAGGATTATGATAAACATCCTAATTTATATCCATATATAAATAGTTGTATTTGTACAATTAAAACGTTTGCGCACCATTTTATAATTGACCTTTTTTTGTTATACTTGCACTCGACTATTGCGACATGATAAAGTCATGAAGCTCCGATAGATTAACTAAAAAGAAATGCCTTGTACAGATTAAAAACCAAAATAGATACCCGAAGTCCGGAATTTAAAGCAAACCAAAAAGTGTTTTTAGGTTTGCTCGAAGAATACCGCCGGGTAACCAAGGAGAATACCCGCGGAGGCAGTCCGGAAACGGTAGCGCGGCACAAAAATCGCAATAAATTACTTGCGCGCGAAAGGATTGATTTACTCATTGATCGTGATACGCCATTTTTGGAACTTTCGCAGCTGGCTGCTTACAACCAGTACGACAATGGTTTTCCATCGGCTGGAATTGTTACAGGCATCGGGGTTATTCACGGCCGCGAAACGGTAATTATTGCCAACGACGCCACCGTTAAAGGTGGAACGTACATGCAGTTTACCATAAAAAAACACTTGAGGGCGCAGGAAATTGCCATGGAAAACAACCTTCCTTGCCTTTACCTTGTGGATTCTGGTGGAGCTTTTTTGCCTGAACAAGACACCGTTTTCCCCGACAGGGATCATTTCGGACGCTTTTTTTATAACCAAGCACGCATGTCGGCCATGCGCATACCGCAAATCAGCATTGTGATGGGCTCGTGTACTGCCGGCGGGGCTTATGTGCCTGCCATGAGCGACGAAACCATTATTGTAAAAGAACAAGGAACTATTTTTCTGGGAGGGCCTCCTCTCGTGAAAGCCGCTACCGGAGAGGAAGTTACTGCCGAAGAGCTGGGAGGTGCTGATGTGCACACAAGCATTTCAGGGGTTGCCGATCATTTTGCCGACAATGATGATCACGCCATTCAGATTTGTAGGAATATTTTTGAAAACCTCCATCCCAAACAAAAACAGTTCTTGGAAATATTGCCTATCGAAGAGCCGCTTTATGACCCTGCTGAGTTGTATGGTATTGCTCCTGTCGATTTACGCAAAATGGTCGATCCTCGCGAAATTATCATGCGTATTGTCGATGGTAGTCGTTTTCAGGAATTTAAAGCCCGATATGCCACTACTGTCGTTACTGGTTTTGCTCACATCACGGGTTTTCCGGTAGGCATTATCGCCAATTTTGGCGTGCTGTTTTCTGAATCTGCATTAAAAGTTACCCATTTTATTGAGTTGTGTACTTCTCGAAAGATTCCTCTCGTTTTCTTGCAAAATATTACCGGATTTATGGTTGGGAAAGAATTTGAACGCGGTGGAATAGCAAAAGACGGTGCAAAAATGGTGCACGCGGTTTCAAATGCAAATGTGCCTAAATTCACGGTTATTTTTGGCGGATCGTTTGGTGCTGGAAATTATGGTATGGCGGGGCGGGCTTTTAATCCCAGACTCCTCTTTATGTGGCCTAACGCCAAAATATCAGTTATGGGTGGCGAGCAGGCGGCTACAGTTTTGGTTACAGTAAAGCGCGATCAGCTCTTGGCTAAAGGCATTATCATGACCGAAGAGCAAATGGAACAAATGCGGCGACCAATACTGGAGAAATATGAAAAAGAAGGCTCGGCATATTACAGCACTTCGCGCCTTTGGGACGATGGCATCATCGACCCGGCAGATACACGCAAAGTACTGGCCATGGGCATTGCCAGCGCATTAAATAAACCATTCCCCGATCAAAATTTTGGAGTATTCAGAATGTAATACAGATGTCGATGAATTCATTACAAACCCTTATAGTTGAGAGAAAAGAAGATATTCTGTATGTGTATCTCAACCGTCCAGAAGTGCATAATGCACTTAACGAACAAATGATTGAAGAGCTTACCTCCGTTTTTCACACGTCCTCAAAAGATGACTCGCTACGTTTGATTATTCTTAAAGGAAAAGGAAAATCGTTTTGTGCCGGTGCCGACTTGAACTACATGAAAAACATAGCGCAGCAAAGCAAAGACGACAACTACAAAGATGGGCAGCGACTGGCAAAACTGTTTAAAACCATCTACCGATGTCATGTGCCCACCATGGCTATTGTGCATGGCGCAGCTTTTGGCGGGGCAAATGGGCTTTTTGCTGCCTGCGACGTTGTGCTTGCCGACGAAAATACAACCTTTGCTTTTAGCGAGGTGAAAATGGGAATTGGGCCGGCTACCATCATGCCGTTTATCATCAGACGTATTGGCGAATACCACGCACGCGATTTGATGCTTACCGGACGAAGGTTTAAGGGAAAAGAAGCCGAAAAAACCGGACTCGTTACCAGATCTGTTACATCGGGTCTTATGGTTGAAACAACCAAAAAATATGTTGGTGAGTTTATGTCGTCGGCACCCAAAGCCACACGTGCTACCAAACAATTAATTCAACATATTGTTTACGATGGTGTTGAGTTTAATGAACTTATCGACTATACAGCCGGAATAATTGCCAATCTGCGGGCCGACGACGAAGGCCAGGAAGGCATGGCTGCTTTTTTGGACAAAAGAAAACCATCGTGGATTAAGCAAACGGTAAGGCCTGAGTTTCCCGATATGGATTAATAAAATGAATGATGAAGTTGTTTAAAAAAATACTGATAGCCAATCGTGGCGAAATAGCCATTCGGGTGATGAAATCGGCAAAAAAACTCGGCATCGCCACTGTGGCCGTTTATGCCGATGCCGACAAAAACAGTCTGCATGTGCGAACTGCCGATGAAGCATGGCCTCTGGGTGGAAATGAGCTAATAACCACTTATCTGGATGCCAAGAAAATAATTCGCATTGCCAAAGAATCAGGCTGCGACGCCATACATCCTGGCTACGGATTTCTGTCTGAAAGCCCGGTTTTGGTGCAATTGTGCACCGACAACAACCTTACTTTTATTGGCCCACATGCCCGCGCCATTTTGCTGATGGGCAACAAAATTGAAGCCCGAAAATTTGTTGATGCTATCGGCGTTCCTATGACCAAAGCCATTACCGGCGACATACAAACATTGCCCGAAAAAGCCAAGTCGATTACCTTTCCGGTTTTGGTAAAAGCCGCAGCGGGAGGTGGCGGAAAAGGCATGCGCATCGTGTATAATCCCGATGAACTTCCGTCGGTGCTGGAAGCAACAAGCCGTGAGGCAAAAAGCTATTTTGGAGATGAAACTGTATATATCGAGCAATACCTGGAAGAACCCAGACACATTGAAATTCAATTATTAGGCGACAATCACGGCAATCTGGTTCATCTTTTCGAGCGGGAGTGCTCTATCCAGCGCCGGTATCAAAAAATTATTGAAGAATCGCCCTCGCCAACCCTTACTCCAGAGGTTCGAAAAAAAATGGGGGAAGCCGCAGTCGCCATCGGCAATAAAATCGGTTACAACAGCGCCGGAACAATTGAGTTTTTGGTCGATAAGCACCTGAATTTTTATTTTCTGGAAATGAATACCCGCATACAGGTCGAACATCCTGTAACAGAAATGGTTACAGGAATCGATTTGGTTGAAGAACAGATTTTGGTTGCCGCAGGCAATGAACTCCGCTACACGCAGGATCAGATCACGCAAACCGGTCATGCCATCGAATGCCGTATTTACGCCGAAGACCCAGCAAACCAGTTTTTGCCTTCGCCCGGAAAAATTACGTTGCTGCGTATGCCTGAAGCCGAAAATGTCCGCATCGACACGTCGATAGATCAACCTGAAGTTATTCAGAGTTACTACGATCCCATGATCAGTAAACTGATCGTTTGGTCAGACACGCGTTCCCAAGCCATCAGTAAAATGAATCAAATGTTGGAACAGTTTGTTGTGCAAGGTATCCAAACAAACATTCCCTACCTAATTCAACTAATTCAAAACAAAGCGTATATCGACAATAACATTTCGACAAAATACTGCGATACGCATACCGATGATCTTGTTGAAGGGTTGTTACAGCGCAAAAATGCAATGCCGAAAGCCATTCCGGCTATTTGTTTTTTTATGGCCCAACAACACACCGAAAGAGATCATGCCAACGTGTGGGAAACCATCGGCTATTGGCGAAACCAACAGTTAATACCATTTAAGGTTGATGAGGAAAAGGTAATTTTGGATTTTACGGAAAACAACCGGCAAAAACTGTTGATTACAGTTGGTGACACGAGTTATACCGTTCAAGTGCTTTCGGCAAGCGATGGTTGCATTGAGGTAAATATTAATGATGTTCCATATCGCGCTTATTATTCTGAAGATGCTAAAGGTCAGAGCTATGTTACGATACAAGGCAATGTGTTTTATGTCAGGCGTGAGGATATTTTGTTTATGCCCGATTTTTATGAGCTGAAAGACGATGGAAAAGATGCCGGTAGTTATTTTACACCTATGCCGGGCAAGGTAATTAAGGTGCAAGTAGCTCCTGGCGACGAGGTTGTGCGTGGCACGGTGTTGCTTGTGGTGGAAGCCATGAAAATGGAAAATAACATCGTGGCCACCCATGATGCTACTGTCGACCAAGTAAATGTGGCGCCTGGCGATATGGTTGACACTGATAAATTGCTAGTAAAACTGCACGATAAAGAAAACTAAAAAAGAGAAAACATGAACTTTGATTTGAGTCAAGAACAACAGCTAATCCGAGAAACGGTACGTGATTTTGCAGAAAGAGAAGTAAAGCCAGTGGCGCAGGATTTGGACGAGAGGGCGGAGTTTTCGCACGATCTCACAGCAAAAATGGGCGAATTGGGGTTGTTTGGAATGAACATTCCGGAAAAATATGGCGGACAGGGACTGGATACATTGTCGTATATAATTGCTGTGGAAGAATTAGCCCGTGTCGACGGATCGCAGGCGGCAACTTTGGCAGCGCATAATTCTCTGGGCATTGGCCCGTTGCTCGACTATGGCAACGAAGAACAGCGACTAAAATACTTACCTCCATTGTGCACCGGCACTGGATTATGGAGTTTTGGACTTACCGAACCTGGCGCCGGATCCGATTCGCGTGGATCAAAAACAACTGCCGTTCTTGACGGCGACGAATGGGTGATCAACGGTTCAAAGATATTTATTACCAACGCTTCTGTTGACATTAGTTTGGGATGCACTGTGCAAGCTGTTTCTGGCGATGAGGACGGTAAAAAGGTTTTTACGACCATTATTGTTGAAAAAGACACGCCCGGGTTTAGGCGCGTTGCGATGCACAATAAAATGATGTGGCGCGCTAGCGATACCGCTGAATTGTATTTTGATGATGTACGCGTTCCAAAAAAGAACCTGCTCGGAAAAATAGGAGAGGGTTCACATATTATGCTGAGCACACTCGATGGCGGACGACTTTCTATCGGTGCTATGGGGTTAGGATTGGCGCAAGGTGCATTTGAAATGGCCATGACTTATGCCAACGAACGCAAACAGTTCGGAAAACCCATTTCAAAATTCCAGATCAACGCATTTAAGCTGGCCGACATGGCTTTGAAAATCGAACTCGCCCGCAATCTGCTCTACAAAGCCTGCTGGCTTAAAGACGAAGGTCGCCCCTATGGCAAAGAAGCGGCGATGTCGAAACTTTATTGCAGCGAAATTGCCCGTGAGGTAGCCGACGAAGCCGTTCAGATTCACGGTGGTTACGGACTCATGAAAGACTACGCCATTGAACGTTTTTACCGTGACCAACGCTTGCTGCAAATTGGCGAGGGAACAAGCGAAATACAACGGCTTGTTATTTCACGGCTCATCGGATGCTAAATTATGAATGGCAACTATTTGAATAACTAAAAGGAAAAAAGATGAATAAGGTTGTAAAAAATGCTACCGAAGCCTTAAAAGGCATTGAAAACAATATGACGCTAATGCTGGGTGGATTTGGATTGTGCGGCATTCCTGAAAAAACTATTCAGGCTTTGGTTGACAGTGATGTTACCGGACTAACTTGCATAAGCAACAACGCCGGTGTTGATGGCTTTGGATTGGGTATGCTGCTGCGGAAGCACCAGATAAAAAAAATGATTTCGTCTTATGTAGGTGAAAACAAAGAGTTTGAACGTCAGCTTTTGTCGGGAGAACTTGAAGTTGAATTGATTCCGCAGGGCACACTTGCCGAACGCTGTCGTGCCGGTGGCGCCGGAATTCCTGCATTTTTTGTTTCGGCAGGATATGGCACCGAAGTAGCCGAAGGCAAAGAAATTCGTGAGTTTAATGGCAAGATGCATTTACTGGAACACGCGTTAACGGCCGATTTTGCTATTGTAAAAGCATGGAAAGGCGACACAGCCGGCAACCTGATTTTTCGGCATACCGCCAACAACTTTAACAACATGATGGCCATGGCCGGAAAAATTACCATTGCCGAAGTTGAGGAACTTGTGCCTGTTGGCGAACTCGATCCAAACCAGATACATACTCCCGGAATTTTTGTTCAACGCATCTTCCAAGGAGACGATTACGAAAAACGCATTGAATTTGTGACCACACAAGGTTGATAACGTTTTGATTATGATCAGAACCAACTCAAAATTATCTAACAAAAGAAACCAAAACATATGGCACTCGATAAAAATGGAATTGCAAAACGAATTGCACAGGAGTTACAGGACGGATTTTACGTTAATCTGGGCATAGGTATCCCAACCCTGGTGGCAAATTATATACCCGAAGGGATGGAAGTTATTCTTCAATCAGAAAACGGATTGCTGGGAATTGGCCCTTTTCCTGAAAAGGGCAAAGAAGATGCCGACCTGATAAACGCAGGAAAACAAACTGTTACCTATACCAAAGGAGCTGCTTTTTTCGATTCGGCTACAAGTTTCGCCATGATTCGCGGGGGGCATGTCGACCTTACCGTGCTGGGAGCATTTGAAATTTCTGAAAAAGGTGATATTGCCAGCTGGAAGATTCCGGGAAAAATGGTTAAAGGCATGGGCGGCGCGATGGATTTGGTGGCATCTGCACGAAACATTATTGTGGCTACCACCCATACCGACCGCGATGGAAATCCAAAGCTGTTGCCCGAATGTACGCTGCCCATTACCGGTGTTCAGTGTGTAAAGCGCATTGTTACCGATTTAGCTGTAGTTGATGTAACCAAAGAGGGGTTTAAACTTATTGAAAGAGCTCCTGGAGTTACTGTTGAGGAGATTGTAGCTAAAACGGGCGCGCCAATTTTAGTTGAAGGTGATATTCCTGAGATGGACGTGTAAGACTTTTGCAAAGAAAATCCGAAAGTTTTCTTTTTGATTGT
>CAYWNI010000043.1:0-12764 GCA_964459525.1 uncultured Lentimicrobiaceae bacterium
CTCGAAAATAAAGATGTTCGTACCATTTATTTTGGTGGTGGAACTCCTTCTATGCTATCAATAAACGAAATTAATCGAATTATAAAAGCCATAAAAACCCATTTTAATGTAATAAAGGAAGTAGAAATTACCCTTGAAGCAAATCCCGACGATCTTACCACCGAATTTCTGAAACAGATTAAAAACGAGACGCCTATAAATAGGTTTAGCATTGGAATTCAAAGTTTTGACGATGAAGATTTAGCTTATCTAAACAGAACACACAATGCAAAACATGCCCAAAATTCTATAGAAAGTGCTTTGAAACTAGGATTTAACAACCTCACTATTGACTTAATTTATGGCATTCCAACCCTGACTAACGAAAAATGGGAAAAAAACCTTAACACTTTTTTTGAATTTGGACTGCCACACTTGTCATCCTATGCATTAACCATTGAACCAAAAACCAACCTGGAAGTATTAATAACCAAAAAAAAGGCTGCTCCCACCCTAGAAGATCAAACCGTAGAACACTTTGAAATACTACTCGAAAAAACAGAGCAAAAAAAATATATTCATTACGAAATTTCTAACTTTGCCTTTCCAGGATATTATTCAAAACACAACAGCATCTATTGGCTTGGCGGCCACTACCTAGGCATTGGCCCCTCAGCACATTCGTTTAACGGCAAAACCCGACAGTGGAATGTAAAAAATATGCAAGGCTATTGCGAAGCACAAACCATCGAAAATATTGTGTTAGAAAAAGAGGTTTTAACCACCGATCAACAATACAATGAATATGTTATGACTAGCCTACGCACATCTTGGGGTTGCGATGCTGAGCATATAAACAATGTTTTTGGAAAGGAATATGCTGATTTTTTTCAAGAAAAGGCAAAACCTTTTATTCTAAAAAACCAATTATTTAAACAGGACAACGTTTACAAATTAACACACGCTGGAAAACTATTTGCCGATGGTATTGCTGGAAGCCTTTTTCATGGCTTTTGAGCCCTCTGGACTTACCCGTGTAATGATGTAGCCAAAAACAGGAGAAAGTAACATACACGTAAAAAAAGACCACTGTACGCCTATTTTTCTGTTCTTACCCAACGTCTCTGAAATAATCAGAGAGAAAAAGTACCATAAAATAAAAATGGCTATAATCAATAACTCTTCCATAAGCTTAGTAGAAATAAATAAACAAATAAACCAAAGGAATAAGAATACCTACAACAGCCATCCAGGCACCTCGTCCGGTTATGCCAAGCTCGCCGCGCGGGATAAACAATCCGGAAAGCGCAAGAATAATCAAGCCGCCAGCATAAATATCAGAAAAATACGTCCAGTATTTTATAGGGTTATAATGCAGATAGTTAACCTCACGAAAAAGTGGTCTACGGGTTGTTTTTTCAATAAGCCCGTTACCGGTTTCTAAGTTAAAATAAACAGTCCCGCCATCAATAAACACTTTCAAATAATCATCATCAGGAAAGTAATGACTTTTGTAGGAATCTTCTTCACCAATCGCATTAAGCCACTGGATAATCATGTTCCTATCAGGTTTTTGGCCTATGGGGGCAACTTTAACTTCCTCAGCCGTTACCACATAATTGGGATTCCAATCTTTGATGTGATTGATAGCGATTCCAGAAATGGCATAAACCAACGTCATACCAAAGAACAGATACCCAAAATCGCGGTGTACAGCACGATTCCACTTTCTCCACTTGAAATTCATAATCAAAAAAAGATTAGTGTACTACGCCATTAATTTTCGTCAGGAGCTTCGCCGGCTTCTAATGAAGTACAGAGCACGGAGAAAAAAGAAAGGTGGTCTTTACCTGAATCTTTTAACATCTGGCGCAGGTTATTAACTTTTTCCATTTCTTCCCCAATATCAGCACCTTCGCCACCTTTTTCAACATGACCTCCCAAGTGAGTTCCTTCGCCCTTATCGTCCTGAGCAACTTCGCCTGATTTTATTTCTTGTTCCCACTCCATGATGTAATCCTCGTCAATGCGTTGTTCTTCAACTATTCCCACAATAACTACAGGGTTTCCTTCAAGGTTGGTGTTAAAGGCAGCAATTTTATCGTCAGGAGTAATTTTAATACGGGCTTCCGATTCTGGAGTAACCAAAAATGCACGCTGTCCGCCATGCTTGCATATGTGATCAACAGTACCCGACAATTGTATTTTTTTTCCAATATACTGTTCGGCAAGTGAGTCGAAATCAGGAATAGCAATAACCGTAATTTCTTCAGCGACAGTTTCCTGTGCAGGTGTTTCTGTTTTTACCTGAGCGTTTTCACAAGCTACAAGCGCTACAAGCATTAATACCAAACCAAAAGCTAGTTTTTTCATATTAAATAAGTTTAAGTGTTGTCTTATTGTCATTTATTTTATTGGCGAAGATATAAATATTGGTGGTTATGCGTGCTAATGACAATTATTTAGAATTGATCTTTAGTTTTCATTCTCATCAATATCTGCCTCAATACCATCATATTTTACTTCTCTTCCTGATCTGTATTCAATGGAAATGAGCAATAAACCATCGTCGGTATATTTTCGGGTTTCTCCACTTTTTTTACCCATTACAAAGTGGCTTTCTTCCTTTATTTTTCCATTGGCCCACCACCAATTATGTTCGCCATTAAGCAAATCATCAACAAATTTTCCTTCAAAAGCAAGTTCACCATCGCCATAAAAGGATTTCCACAAGCCTATGCGCAAACCATCGCTGTAATTACCTTCTTCTCTAAAACCACCCGTTTCATGAATCCAAAATCCTTCCTTTTTGCCATCGATGTAATCTCCAGAAGTAATGATTTTACCTTGCGTATCATACTCTGTATAAGTGCCATCAGGCTGACCGTTGAAGAAATGCTCCTCCCTCAACAAATTTCCATGCTGATAATACCACTTCCATGTACTATCGGGCGATCCAACTAAGTATTTACCCACTTGTTCAAGCTGTCCGTTTAGGTAGTAAAATTTCCAGACACCTTGCTTTTGATCATTTTTGTAGTGTCCGGTAGATTTTAGCTTGCCCATCGTATAATATTCTTTCCATAGCCCTTGACGCATACCGGCGTCGGTAAAAATACCTTCTGCTACAATTTTACCTTTTCTAAAAATAAAAGATTTTTCTACCTCTCCAGCGGTATTATACTCACGTCGAACGCCTTCAGGAACGCCATCTTTGGTATAAGTAGCCAAAATTTTAACACGACCATCCGGATAATAATCGGTTTTTACATCCAATTGAACCAATTCTTCGGCCTTTTCCTGCTTCTCTCCATCAACATATTTTGTAGCTGAAAGTAAATTTCCATCCAGATCATATTCTTTCCAATAGCCATCTTTGAGTCCGTTTTTGTAGGTTCCTTCCATCTGAACAGTCATTTCATCCTCAAAAAACCACTTCCATCTTCCTTGCCTCTTTTTGTTGGCATTTAACCTATTAATAACTTCCCTTTCAACTACATAGCCTTTCTTGTAGTAAATGAGTTGGGTAATATTTCCAGTTTCGTCATAGGTTTTGGCCACACCCTCTTCTAAACCATTTACAAAAGGGATTTTCATCTTCACTTTTTTGTCGGGATATAGTACAAAAGAAAAACCCTCTTTTACATCATTAACAAAGTGTTCGCGTGTAATTTCCTCACCCTGATAAGTGGTTCTGTAACCATTTTTGCGTCCTTGGGTATATTCGATTTCAAGCAATATTTGACCATCTTCACCATAAAAACGCCAAAGGCTATCGAGTAAAAAATCGAGTCTGTTTCCCTCCGACTTTATTATGCCATCAGTATAATAGTTTTTCCAATAGCCATCTGGTTTTCCCTCTCTTATAAAGCCTTCACTAACCACCACGCTATCGGGCGAGTAGAATGTAGTATAAACAGTATTTTCGTTGGTTGTCTGCTGACCTATGGCAGTCAGAACAAAAAATTGAATTAAAAAAAAGAAAAAAACAAATTTATTGTTCATAACCCGACGACACTGTTCTGCCTTTTAATATACGTTTTTGTTTTTGATATTTGCTAACGTAATCTTTTTCAACTGATAATAAAGCTTTTCCTGAAGCCGCACTCATATAATAAACTGTAGTATCGTAGTTTACCTTTCCATACTTATCTCTCCAGCTTAGCGCAGAAACCTGATAATAACCATCGGGATTACATTTGAAAATAAGGTCTCTGTTTTCTCCCGATTCAAACGAAACATTTAAAAAATCCTTGCCTTGATTAACAGCAATACCAGGGGTATTTTTCTTAATCACAATTTCTTCAACATACTGCCCATTCTCGAGCTTAATCTGACCCCGTGCTATCTGGGTTTCAGCATAAGTTAGGTTACGCTTAAGTACAATTTTACCAGAATTGTAATATTGTACTTCAAATTCCTTGAGTTGGTTATCGATAAGATTACTACGTATTTCTCGCGTATATAACACTTTATTGGAGCATGAACCCAGTACCAAAAGCAACGAAAGAAAGGCTAGAAAAAAAGCATATTTATGTTTCATATTAGATGCAATTATATAATTTTCAGTTTTTTAGATATATCGAGCATACGTACGATAGGCCTTTTAGCCAACTCGATAATTTCAGCGTCTAAAGATATAGCAGGCGATTCATTTTTCAAAGCCAAATATAATTTTTCTAATGTATTCATTTTCATGTATGGACAATCGTTGCACGAACAGGTACTATCCGACGGAACAATCAAAAATTCCTTTTCAGGAGATAATTTCTTCATTTGATGCAATATACCCGATTCGGTGGCAACAATATATTTTTGTGAATTATCCTGTTGTGTGTATTTAATCATGCCTGTTGTCGATCCTACATAAGAAGCCAAAGCCAAAACAGGTGCACTACATTCGGGATGTGCTATAACGCGAGCATCAGGATGCGCTTCTTTCATTTTAATGATGGCTTCTGTATTGAGTATATCATGTACTTCGCAAGTGCCATTCCAGAGTACCATTTGCCGTCCGGTAACTTTGTTAATATAATCTCCCAAATTTTTATCGGGCGCAAAAATAATTTTTTGATTTTTGGGGAATGATTCCACAATCTGTACAGCATTGCCTGACGTACACACCACGTCGGTAAGTGTTTTGATGGCAGCAGTAGTATTTATATAACTGATTACCAAATGATCAGGATAGCGTTCTTTAAATTTTTTGAAATCATCGTAAGGACACGAATCAGCCAGCGAGCAACCTGCTTCCAAATCAGGGAGTATTACCGGAATATTGGGATTTAGCATTTTAGCTGTTTCGGCCATAAAATGAACACCGGCAAATACAATCATATCGGCACGGGCTTCGGATGCTTTTTGGGCCAATCCCAAACTATCACCAACATAATCGGCCAAATCCTGAATTTCGGGAATCTGATAAAAATGCGCCAGAAGAATGGCATTTTTTTCTTTTTTAAGTTTTAAAATTTCATTTTTGTAATCCATATATTTCAATTAACAATTACCCTTATTATTATATATTTTAAATTTAAATATTGTTTATTATTATAGCGCTGTTGAAACGTTTGATTAAAACCAATGCTATAATTTGTATTTTAAAAATATTTCAGTTTGTTATAGATTTATTAACAGTTTATCACTATATAACTAATTTTATACTAATAAATTATGTGATTATTAACAGAAGGGTGATTAAGTATGAATATTGATAATTTTTAGTATTCAATTGTCGTTTATAATTGTTCATTACTGGTTGTAACTTCTCAAAATTTTTGATAAAAAAAGATAACCCTAAATTTGCTCTCACAGCATTGTTAGTAAACTCAATCTTATTTATAAATTATAAACAAAAATAAACAGATATTAACAATTATCGTTTAATAAGAGGTATTATTTTGATAACAAACACTTTATATACTCACGACATTTGTAGTGTAATAATCAAAGAGCATGACGTTCAATAGGTTTTATTTAGGACCTTAAAAAATGTCTAAATTTGTAAAATAATTTATCAACAATGACCGAACAAAATAATGTAGTAGCCATTGCTTCCGATCATGGTGGTTTTGTTATGAAATCTTACCTATTAAATAAACTTCAAAACGAAGGGTATACTTTCAAAGATTTTGGTACCCATTCAGAGGAAAGTGTCGATTATCCCGATATGATTCATCCGCTTGCTAGTGCTGTAAATAAAGGCGAGTTTGAGCGGGCTATCATACTATGTGGCAGTGGAAATGGTGCGCAAATAACCGCTAATAAATATCCCAATGTTCGCGCAGGCTTGTGTTGGAATGTTGAACAGGCTAAACTAACCCGGCAGCATAATAACGCAAACATTCTATCATTACCTGGTCGTTTTGTTCCATTTAAAGAAGCTTTAGCCATTGCCAGGGTATTTCTTTCAACTGAATTTGAAGGTGGCAGACATGCTATTCGTGTGAATAAAATCAATCAATTATTATAACTACCTGAACGTGGGAAGTAAAAAAGAATTTAAGGAGTTTACCCAACGTACCATAGAATCTGTGGCTGATTTGGCGCAACGCGAAAAAGTTTCCAATAATATTGAAAAGTATAATGAATCGTTTAAAGATGGGCTTTTGCGGTATTCAAAGTTAGCTGTAGCACGACAACGGGCTGGATATTTAAAAAATAAAGTGCTTAATGAACTCGACCGATATTTAATTGAGTTTGAAGACAATTTTACATCAAATGGTGGTAAAATTATTTGGGCACGTGATGCAGAGGAGGCACTTAACGAGATTGGTAAAATTGTTAGAAAACATGGCATTACTCATGTTGTTAAGTCAAAGTCGATGATGACTGAAGAAATTCAGTTAAACGATTTTTTGAAAAATAGAAAAGTAGAAGTTGTAGAAACCGATTTAGGTGAGTTTATCGTACAGGTGGCCAACGATAAAACGTTTCACTTTGTGACTCCGGCCATGCACTTTTCAAAAGATGACGTGTCGGTTTTATACCACCAAAAACTAGCTGCTCCTGAAAATCTTACCCCTGAAGAAATTACGCTTTTTACCCGAAACCACATGCGTTTAAAATTTGCTGGGGCTCAAATGGGTATAACTGGTGCCAACTTTTTAGTAAGTGATGTGGGTGGAGTGGCTGTTACTGAAAATGAAGGAAATGCCTTGTTAACCATGGCTGTTCCAAAAATTCATCTGGTGTTGGCCGGCATCGACAAGTTAATTCCATCACTTGAGAGTTTAGATGTCTTTTGGCCACTTTTGGCATCGCATGGAACAGGTCAGCCTATTACGGCCTACAACAGCATTATTACAGGGCCACGAAAAGAAGGTGAATCATCGGGTCCTGATGAAATGATTTTGGTGCTCATTGATAATGGAAGAACCAAAGTGTTGGCCCAGGAAAAACAACGTCAGGCATTGAGTTGTATCAAGTGTGGCGCATGTTTGAATGTGTGCCCGGTGTATAAACTGATCGGAGGGAAATCGTACGGAACTACTTACCAGGGACCAATTGGCGCGGTAATCACACCCTTTTTAGCTGGTTTTGAAGAATATAGCCACTTGAGCTATGCCTCAACTTTATGCGGAAAATGTGACGATGTTTGTCCTGTTGGTATTCCCCTGCATAATATGTTGATATACAACAGAAATTATGCTGTAAAAAATGGATTTGCTATTAAAAGTGACACCAGAAGAATAAAATGGCTTACGTGGGCTTCTTCTTCTCGCAAATGGATTGATATGCCTGGAAGTTCTATTAAAAACATGATTATTCGTAGGGCAATAAAAAAGGACTGGGGCAAAGAACGTCGTGTTCCGGAGGTAGCAAAGCGAAGCTTTAATCAGCTTTGGAAAGAAAAAAACAAGTAATCAAAAAATGGATTTTTTATTTACAGTCGAATTGTTGTATCTTTAATCTTTAAAAACGTAATCAATGACTTCAAAACTTACATCTAACTGGTGGATTTTAGCCTTCAATGGCATTATCGCCCTTCTTTTTGGTCTTATGGCCATTTTTTCTCCTATCGAAACCATAACGGTAATTGTAAAGTACTTTGGTATTGTCATGCTTATAGTAGGTGCAGCCATGCTTATCGGGGTTTATACGAGCATGAAAAACGGCTTGCATTATGGTAACGATTTAATTAGTAGTGTTGTTACCATAGGTATGGGGGTTGTTTTAGCCTTTTTTACCCAAGAGTCGCTGCAAATATTCTTTATCGTTTTTGGAGTTTGGGCTATAATACTAGGCATTGGTCAGTTGGTTATTATGTCGGGGGTTAGTTCGCCAGGCGATAAAAAGATGCTGATGATAAACGGAATTATTACCCTTATTTTTGGCGTGATGTTGTTTTTCAATCCATTTGTTTCGGCCTCAATAGTTGTGGTATTAACTGGTATTTTGGCTCTCGTTATTGGCATTATTTTGATTGCTTTAGCCATCAAAATAAAGAACCTGACGTAGGTTATTGATCAAATTTCATGTCGAGTATTCGCAACTGAAGCGTGGTATTTCCCAACCAGGTATTTTCGTCGATGTGATAACAAATACTGAAGGGTTTTCCACTTTGCACTTGATCAAAATACCCACCCATGCCAAAAGCTATTGCTGGTATTGGGTTTCCTGTACGGTCGGGGTGAACCACTGAAAGCTTCAGGTGTTTTACATCGCCTTTACCAACCAACTTGGCGTAACCGGTGTCGATAACATTATTTGTAAAAAATACAGGAGCCATGTTGCCCGGGCCAAAAGGAGCAAACTGCTTTAAAATCCTGAAAAATTTAGAGCTGATGTCGCCGATAAACAATTCAGAATCGATTTCAATTTCAGGAATAAGCATTTCCTCGGTTAGGTTTTTGCAGGCGTATTCCTCAAAGTTTTTGATAAAAGTTTCCAGATTTTCTGGTTTTAAAGCCAACCCTGCGGCGTAGGTATGGCCTCCAAAATGCTCAAGCAAATGACTGCATGAGTCGATGGCGTCATAAATATCAAAGTTTTTAATTGATCGTGCCGACCCAGTAATAAGTCCATCAGAGCGGGTAAGTACGATGGTAGGCCGATAATACGATTCGATAAGACGCGACGCCACAATACCGATTACACCTTTGTGCCAGTGTTCACGGTACACCACGGTCGATTTTTTCTTGTTTTTTATGATGTCGGTATTGAGCACTTCTATAGCTTCCTGGGTGATACTGCTATCGAGGTCACGACGTGTAGAATTAAGCTCATTTATCTGTTTTCCAAGTTTTTCGGCATAGGTAATGTTGTTGCTGATAAGCAGTTTTACCGAGTCGGTAGCACTTTCAATACGTCCGGCGGCATTAATGCGAGGACCGAGCAAAAACACAATGTCACTGATGGTAATTTCACGGTCGAAAAAGTCTTCGGTTTTAAAACCATTTTGCTCATCTACGCCAGCCGACTTAAGTAATGATTGAATGCCCACACGTGGGTTTCTGTTCATTTGTTTCAAACCAAAATAAGCCAAAATTCTGTTTTCGCCGGAAATAGGTACAATATCCGCAGCAATACTAATGGCTACTAGATCGAGAAAAGCAAAAGCATTTTTTGGATCCATTCCCCTTTTTTGGCCAATAGCTTGTATCAGTTTAAAGCCGACACCACAACCCGATAATTCTTTAAATGGATAGTGACAATCGGCTTGTTTTGCGTCGAGAACGGCCACAGCAGGCGGAATAACATCTCCAGGGCGGTGATGATCGCCGATGATGATGTCGAGCCCTTTTTCGTTGGCATATTTTACTTTTTCAACTGCCTTAATGCCGCAATCTAACGTAATCATCAACGAATACTCGTTTTCTACAGCGTAGTCAATGCCTTTGTACGAAACACCATATCCCTCGCTATATCTGTCGGGGATATAAAAACCTATTTTTTTATGAATTTCTCTCAAAAATGAGTACACCAGCGACACGGCAGTTGTCCCATCTACATCATAATCACCATAGATCAATATTTTTTCTCCTTTTTCGATGGCCTCTATAACCCGATCAACAGCCTTGTCCATGTCCTTCATCAGGAATGGGTCGTGAAGATTTTCTAATTTTGGTCTAAAAAAAGTTTTGGCATCTTGGTAATTGGTAATACCACGTTGAACCAAAAGTTTGAGGAGTTTTTTGTTGATATTAAGCGATTGCGAAAGCTGCTCAACTACTTTATTATCAGGATTATTAATTGACAACCATCGCTTTTCCATACTCACATTTCTTTAGCAGGTAAAGGTAATTATTTATTAAGCCCCTATCGATTTTAAAACGGCCTTTCTAAGAAGAATAGTTGCTATTTTAATTAACTACAACAAGATCAAATCATTATTGTGCTATTATTTTTCAAGCAAGGGGCACTTAAAAATTTGAGCGCATGGCATCAACCGGATTTAACCTTGATGCAGACCAGGCAGGAAAATATCCCGAAATCAAACCAATAATTGCCGAAACAATAATGCCCAGCATGATGTTGCCCAACGTGAGAATCAGCGTAAAGCTAAATAAGGCTGATACCACCAGAGTGAGTATGAACACAATGAGCAAGCCCACCAAACCGCCCATCACCGACAGAAATATCGATTCGAAAAGAAACTGGAACAGCACAAAGTAGTTTTTGGCCCCCAAACTTTTCTGAATACCAATTTGATTGGTGCGTTCTTTTACACTTACGAACATGATGTTGGCAATACCAAAACCGCCAACCAGTAGCGAAAACCCTCCTATTATCCAGCCAACCATAGCAATTACAGTAAAAAGCTGATCGAAACCTTTGCTTATAATATCGGTTTCGTTCAATGCAAAATTATCGTCGGCACCGGGCGATAATTTGCGTATCGACCGCATAATGCCGGTAAGTTCGTCTATCATTTGTTCGTTACCAATATTGGGTTTGGCCATTACCAGAATTGTTGTTCCAATGTTATTAAAATCAATCACATTCCGCGCAAAGTTTACCGGAATCATAACCCAATTGTCTTTGGAATTGCCAAAAACATCTTCGCCTTGTTTTTTCATCACGCCAATTACGATTAGTTTACGACCGAAAATTTTAATCGTCTGTCCTAATGGATCTTGTCCTTGATACAGGTTTTCGGCTACCGTAGAACCAATTAGTGCCACATTTTTTCCGCCGTGCGATTCTGTAAAAGTAAAATACCGACCCGCCTGAAGGTCGAAAGGCATAACTTTGTTGTAATCTTGCGACACGGCAACTATTGGAATACCCTCCATGCGGTTGTTTTCGTGAAATACACTGCGCTGCACCGTTACCATAAAGGCAGCAGATTGCACGGTATTTGAGCGCTTTAGTATTTCATCCATCTCCTGAATTTTTGCCTCAGGACGCTGGTAGTATTTCCACCATGGGTAATCTTTCCCCATCGCCCATGGCCACTTCTGAACAAACAAAACGTTGTTTCCCAGTGAATTAATCTCGCTTTTAATCGCATTTTCGAGACTGTCGAAAACAGTAAATACCGAAATAATGGAGAAAATGCCAATGGTAATGCCGAGCAACGACAAAAAGGTTCTTACTTTGTTTACTTTGAGCGCGTTGATGGCAAAAAGAAAGCTTTCGTATATGAGTTTTATAACTATCATGCTAAAGTAAATTGAATCAAAATTGTGTTCTGAAATTTATTCTATTAAAATGAACCCAAATTAACAGGTAAAAGTATAATAAGTTTTAATTAATTCATGTTATTTTGCAAAACAGAAATTTCGACAGAAATAATTAGCATATCCAAATAGACTAAACACCATTGAAAAAAGTAAAAACAGCTTTAATCAGCGTATTTCATAAAGAGGGGCTCGATGAGGTGCTTGACGTCCTTAGCAAATTGAGTGTAAGAATTTTAAGCACTGGAGGAACGTATGATTATATCGTGAGAAAAGGTTTTAAAGCCGAAACGGTTGAATCGCTTACTGGGTATCCATCAATTTTGGGTGGGCGTGTAAAAACGTTGCATCCCGCCATCATGGGTGGAATTCTTGCCCGTCGCGAAAATACTGACGATCAAAAGCATATTGAAGCCTTTAAAATACCGCTTATCGATTTGGTTATTGTCGATCTTTATCCGTTTGAAGACACGGTAAAATCAACCTCAAACGAAGATGAAATCATCGAGAAAATTGACATTGGAGGCATTTCTCTTATTCGTGCTGCTGCCAAAAACCATAAAGATACTTTGGTAATTCCGGCTTCTTCTTATTATCCTGAATTGATTCAGATGCTGAACGAAAAAAACGGTTTTAGCAACAATGAAGATAGAAAGTACTTTGCCATGCAAGCTTTTAACGTAAGCTCGCATTACGACACAGCCATTTTTAATTGGATGAATAAAGACCAAATTCCTGTTTTTAAACACAGCGAAACCAACCATAACATTCTGCGGTATGGCGAAAACCCACACCAAAAAGGCAGTTTTTTTGGTCATCTGGAAAATGTTTTTGAGCAATTGCACGGCAAAGCCATATCGTACAATAATTTACTCGATCTGGATGCCGCCATTAATCTAATAAACGATTTTGACGAAACTACATTCGCCGTAATAAAACACAACAATGCCTGTGGGCTTGCTTCGCGCGAAAACCTAACGCAAGCATGGAACGATGCCCTTGCCGGCGATCCTGTTTCTGCTTTTGGTGGCGTGTTGGTTACCAACCGGAGTATAGACTTGGCTACAGCTACTGAAATCAACAAGATTTTCTTTGAAATTATTATTGCCCCTAGCTACGAACCTGAAGCGTTTAGCCTATTGGCTTCCAAGAAAAACAGGG
>CAYWNI010000044.1:0-12728 GCA_964459525.1 uncultured Lentimicrobiaceae bacterium
TCCCAATATTGGTTCAACCATTGCGGCCATACCCATCATGCTGTTTGTGCTTGTAATTGATGGACTTTCAGGTATGTTGTATGCTGGGCTGGGGTATTCTGCTATTAATTTTATCGTCGGACAAATTGTTGAGCCACGCTTTATTGCAAGAGGAATGGACTTAAGCACACTTGTCGTATTTCTGTCGCTGGTTTTTTGGGGATGGGTATTTGGCGATATTGGGATGTTGCTTTCTGTTCCCATTACAATGGCGCTAAAAATAAGTCTGGGTAGCCGCAAAAACACAGAATGGATTGCCATTTTACTTGGTAGCGAAAAAAATGCCCGTGAGGCATTTACTCACAGGCATCAAATAAATTCTGAATCTGCTAAAGAAACAGATTAAGCATGATCGATTAGCTACATTTAAGCACTTGGGCTATCTGGTATTTTGCAGCGTCAACATTAGGACCGGAAGTTACATTATTATAGGCTTCGCAAGCAGCGGCAGCATCGCCTTTGCCTTCGTTAGCTTGACCAAGTCCAAAATAAATTTCTGATTTGTCTTCCGTCTTCAGCTCAAGCGCCTTATTACCAGAGATAATAGCATCGTCCCATTGTTTGGTTTTATTGTAAGCCACTAACAAATAATAATAACTGTTGGCATCACCATCCTCATAACCAAATGAGTTGTTAATATGTTCGATGGCTTTTTTAGCTTCACCACTTTGCAGTTCTTTTGCTCCCGCTACCACCAAAGCGTTGCCAGCTATTTTGCGGGCTGCGTCAGCAAGTTTCTGGAGTTTTTCGGAACCATCGGTCATAACAATCACTTGATCCATTTTTTCGGTCAACATTTTAAGGTCGTCTTTTTCCTTAAAAACAAGCCCTTGACCATAAATGGCTTTGGCACAGGAAGGATCAATTTCAAGTGCCATTTCGTATTCGGCATAAGCCTCATCCAATTTGCCCTTTTTACGCATCGAATCACCAACTTTGGTACGCAATTGCGAAACCAGATCTGCAATCTTGGTTTTTAAGTCTTCATCGCCAACTTTTACTGCAAAAGCATAACCTTTTTCAAGGGTGGCAATGGATTGATTTATTTTTTTTCCTTTAAACTGGTCAACTCCGGCGCGGTAATACGCATTACCCAGTTGTTTCTCGATGTTGCCTTTTAACTCAGCGGCATCCGGGCCAACTTTTTCGGCAATATCGAAAGCTTGCTCATAAACGGGCAGGGCAGCTGCATAGTTCTGTTCTTTTACAAATTCATTTCCTTCATTGTACTTTGTTCCGGCTTCCTCTACTGTTTGGGCTGATAGCCCCATAGTTACCAAAACAAAGCCGATCATCATCAATGACTTTTTTAACATGTGATTGGTTTTTGTGATTAATAAATTCAGTGTTTAATTTTAGGGGCGCAAGATACAAATATTCTGTGAAGTGGTTTTTTAAGCAATTCATAAACAAGATTAGTCGATCAAACATGAAATCTAGATTGGGTTTTCACTCAAAATAAATCAAGCCCTCTTAGCTCTCCCGATAGTCATCAGGAGGTAGAGCAGCTCACTCGTAATAAGCATAACACTTGCTGTTTTTAGATCCCAACTCAAATATTTCCCGGAAAAGATATATTGGAAATATATGAGTAATTAAAATTCCGTTTATCTTTGCACCTCAACAAAAGCAAGCCTTCTTAGCTCTCCCGATAGCCATCGGGAGGTAGAGCAGCTCACTCGAAATAAGAATAAAACTACCTGTTTTTAAATCCCAACTCAAACATTTCTCGGAAAAGATATAAATGAAAATAAGTGAATAATTAAAATTCCGTTTATCTTTGCACCTCCGCAAAAGTAAGCCTTCTTAGCTCAGTTGGTAGAGCAGCTCACTCGTAATGAGCAGGTCGCGAGTTCGAGTCTCGTGGAAGGCTCTTTTTTTCTGTAAAGACCTATTAATCAATCATATTTCTGGACAAAATCCTAAATATTTTTTTAAAACAAAATATTATTATTACCACATTTTGTTACTATGATATTTATCGTATATTTGGGCACGTCAAAAATGCTTATTCTGCTAACCCATTAATCCTGAATGCTAAATGGCTCTTTTTAACCTTAATTCAAGTAAAAAAAACAAAAAGTCAACTTCTTTTTACGATCGGGAAAACCGTATTCTAAACGCCAGTGATTTGCGTTGCTACTTTAATTCTAAAGCCGACCTCTCGACTACCGCTGAAGTTAATTTCATTGGAATTTCACTTGATCAAATTACCCCTGATGGCGTTGAGGACAAACTTGGAGAACCCGATTACATCCTCGATCATGAGTACCGTATTGCAGGACACAAGGTATATTTCTACAAAAAAAAGGTAGGAAATCTTACCCTGCTTATGCAGTTTCACTTTATTGACGATGTGTTTATTGTGGCTATAACCAAGTTTTCGAGTGATTTCTTGCTCAACAACACAGACAAAATAAAACTCGCCACCCAAATACTTCAAAACTATCCTGACACTACTCTTCAACCTAGTCAACTCATAATAAAATTCCAAGACCAACAGGGCAACATCCTTTTTACAGAAGACAATATTTTCTATTACATCCATTACGTTTCCAACTCCAAAGAATTACAACTACTAAAATCGCAAATTGATTGGGAAAACCTTTCAAAGAAAACTACCGAATGCCCGGACGGTTCTATCGATCAATTTATATAAAGATCAATTAAGGAAACGGCAATCAGTGTTAGAGGTACTGCTAAAACAAAAAAACAGGAAACCTGTTTTTCAACACATTTCCTGTTCACTAACTGGTGAGCCGTAGCTCTTCCTGCTTGTGTCAAGCTATTTTCGCTGCTTTCCTCTGGTTGCTTCCCCGTGGGGTTGCTGCCGCGAGTGCCTGAGTTCGGTTGCAGAATTGCTCCGGCTTCCTTCCTCTGATCTGCTGCTTCCTGATGTTTCAGTTCCTTGCGAAATCCTGTCAGGGTGTCTGTCTGGCTTACGCCGACGACCTATCTCCTCAAGGGAGCTTCGGGCTTGGTTTCGATTGTCCGACTTTCGTCGTCTTTTCTCTGCCTTCCCAGCGCAGCTTTGCAGTTAGCTTCACTTGCTGATACAAAGATAAAACTACCAGCAAGGTTTGTCAAGAAATTTTAATGTCTAGAAATGAACATCTTATAAACCAGAGTTATGAACAAAAGTGAACAACTCTGGGGCTAGTAGGCCCGCTTGTTGACGCCTTCGATATAATTTATAAAAGCTTGGTTTACAACTTTATTGCCACCAGGAGTGGGATAATCACCCGTAAAATACCAGTCGCCGGTATGGTTTGGAATGGCTTCGTGCAGGGCTTCAATGCTTTGGTACACCACACGAACCTCGGCAGTTACCTCGCGGTCGGTGACAAGTTTGGCTATTTTATCAGAAATTTGTCGTGCAGTAAACGGACGATAAATGTCTTTTACAAAGTTTACCACCTCTTCTTTTGGTAACGACTGTTGCGCTTTGCACTTTTTATATACCTCATTAATAATGCTTTCCTGATGGGTTTCCTTAAGCAGTTCGATGGTAGCTTTAAAAGCAATAAAATCGCCTAAACGTGCCATGTCGATACCATAGCAATCAGGATACCGGATTTGAGGTGCCGATGAAGCAATTACAATTTTTTTCGGGTTTAACCGATCGAGTATTCTAATAATGCTTTGCTTCAGGGTTGTACCACGAACGATGGAGTCGTCGAGGACGACTAGCGTATCGACGCCATTTTTTACCACACCGTAAGTTACGTCGTACACGTGACCAACCAGATCGTCGCGCTGATGATCTTGGGTAATAAAGGTGCGCAACTTGGCATCCTTCACGGCGATGGCCTCAACACGAAGTTTAAAACTGAATAACTCATCAAGTCGTGCTTTGTCGCAAGTGCCCTTTTCTTCAAGTAAACGGTCTTTAATCTGCTCCAAAGCAAACTGCTGCACATGATCTACCATGCCTTGAAAAGCCACCGATGCTGTGTTCGGGATATATGAAAAAATCGTGTTTTTCAAGTCGTAATCTATTTCTTCGAGAACGGACGGCGTAAGCAGCCAACCGAGTTTTTTGCGTTCCTGGTAAATGTCCTTATCCGTTCCGCGCGAAAAATAAATGCGCTCAAAAGAACAGGCCTTTATCGGCTGTGGTTCCACGAAGGGTGTTATGGAAACACTACCATTTTTCCTAACAATCAGTGCATTGCCCGGTGCAAGCTCCTGAATTTTGTCCCAACTAATATTAAATGCCGTTTGAATAACCGGACGCTCCGATGCCGCCACCAGAATTTCATCATCTTGGTAATAAAACGCCGGACGAATGCCGTTGGGATCGCGCATCACAAAAGCATCGCCATGGCCCAACAGGCCGCCAATCACGTAACCTCCATCCCACTTCTTGGCCGAATCGCGGAGTATTCCTTCCAAATCAAGGGTTTGGGCAATGTGCTCGGTACTGGCCTTTTTGCTTAGTCCCTCGCCTTTATACTTACGGTAAACCCGCTCATTTTCCTCATCCAGAAAATGGCCAATTTTTTCTAAAACTGTTACCGTATCGGAAGTCTCCACCGGAAACTGACCTAAATCGACAAGCTGCTGAAAAAGCTCGTTTGTATTGGTCATATTAAAGTTACCAGCCAGCACCAGGTTACGTGTTTTCCAGTTGTTTGCCCTAACTAGCGGGTGAAGATGCCGAATAGAATCGCCGCCAAAAGTACCATAGCGCAGGTGTCCTAAGAAAAGTTCTCCCGTAAAATCAGCGTTTTGCTTAAGCCAGTTCACATCGTTTAACCGCTTGGGATTGTCGTGGGTAACTTCCTGAATTTGTTCGTAAATACCATTAAACAAGTCCTTGATTGGCGTAGCCGAATTGTTGCGCACCCTGCTAATGTAACGCTCGCCGGGGGGCAAGTCAAACTTGATTTCTGCCAATCCTGCACCGTCCTGCCCGCGATTGTGTTGCTTTTGCATGAGCAAATGCATTTTTTGCAGACCATACAACGATGTGCCGTATTTAGCCAGGTAATACTCAAGCGGTTTTAAAAGTCTGATTAAAGCAATGCCGCACTCGTGCGTTATCCGGTCGCTCATTGTGATGAGAATGGTTATATTTGTGGGAGCAAAAATAGATAAAAAGATGGTTCAAATACGCCCTTCCACAGAAGAGGACGCCGAAGTAATTGCGGCTTTTCAAATGAATATGGCCCTGGAAACAGAAAATCTGGTGCTAGACCCACAAACGGTGAAACAAGGAGTAATGCATGTATACCGCGATTCTTCCAAAGGCAAGTATTTTGTTGCCGAGGTAGGCACGCAGATTGTTGGCAGCCTCCTGATCACTTACGAGTGGAGCGACTGGCGCAACAACACGGTAGTTTGGATACAATCGGTGTATGTTAGGCCCGAATTCCGCAGACAAGGCATTTATAAAGCCCTGTACCAAACCATAAAAAAACTGGTGAGCGAAGACAACACTTTTGCCGGCGTCAGGTTGTATGTCGACCGCACCAACATGCAAGCACAGCAAGTGTACACCAAATCGGGCATGAATGGCGATCACTACCAGCTGTATGAGTGGATGAAGTAGGAAAATAATATTAAACCAAACAAATCTACCACGATAAACGATGAACAATTTTCATAATTTTGTACGATGGAAAAAAAAGATATCCGGTGGAAACAGCGTTTTCAAAACTTTGAAATGGCCTTTTTAAAGCTAAAGGAAGCCATGGAAATAGATAGATTAAATGAACTAGAGCGCAATGGACTTATTCAGCGCTTTGAGTTTACCATTGATTTGGCATGGAAAGTTATGAAAGATTATCTCGTGGAAAAGGGGTTTTCCTTTAAAACATCACCCAAAGATACAATAAGGGAAGCACAACGTGCCGGACTCATAACTTTTGGACAATTGCTCATTGACGGGCTGGATATACGTAATGAACTATCACACGATTATAGCGGCAGTAAGTTTGAAGAGTCGGAAGAAATATTGCGAAAAGAAATATATCCCGCGATACAAAAGCTTTATGCGTTTTTTCTTGACGAAGGCGGCCATAAACAATTATAATCACTTGATGAATAATCACCTAGACATATACGGCCTTACCGATAGAGATAGGGCGACTATTGATAGAATTTTCAGTTTATACCCAGAGGTACGGTTCGTCCATCTTTTTGGAAGCCGCGCCAAAGGCACAAGCAATACTGGTAGCGATATTGATCTGGCTATTATGAACAGCGTAGAGTCAAAGGTGATGCGTAAGCTTAATAACGAATTTGAAGAAAGCTCGCTGCCATACAAGGTTGATTTGGTAGATTACAACTCCATTACCAACCCAGATTTTATTGATCATATTAATAGAGTCGGAATTGCTTTTTATACACGAGACAGCAAATAGTGGATCGTGTGTCGTGGGTCGTGGTTCGTAACTCGATCTTTAGTCCCTTGTCACTCGTCACTTGTCCCTTCCCCAACCATCCCCATACAACCGATACACTTCCATCCATACTAGCGGGCAGGCCGTCAAAACGGGGAGCAGAGGAGAGGGAATGACGGCTGTTTAGAAGTGCTTATCAAGGCGCTTGCGTTTGTAATCGCCCCCAAGCGATTACACCCGTTGATTAGCACTTCTTAACAGGCGGCAGGGCGGGCAGACCCGTTTGTTTTGACTTGGGTTTTTTGCTTACTTTTTTTGCCAAGAAAAAAAGTAAGTGCCCGTCCTGCACAAGGACATCCTATGTCGTGGGTCGTGATTCGTGGATCGTAACTTGTAACTCCCCTATCAGGAATTGTTCTAAATTAGCCTTCTTTTCCTAAAGTAATCCGATGGCATACAACATTAAAAGTATTTTTACTGTCCTTTTCTACTTAGGAAGCAGATATTTTATCTGCTTAAAAGCCAAACATATAATTAAACACTAAATAACTACTTCTTTGAGAAAATACCTGATTACACTCTTTAGTTGGATTTCAATTGCCTTGATGGCACAGCCAGCCGGTTACTACGACGCAGCCAACGGCCTTTCGGGCGAAGATTTGCAAATTGCACTACACAATATTATCGACAACCATACCGAAAAATCGTACGATTACCTGTGGACAGCCTTCCTAACTACCGACGACAAAGCCAATGGCAAGGTATGGGACATGTATTCGGATGTTCCTGGCGGAACACCACCCTACGAATTTACCTTCATCACGCAACAATGCGGAAACTACAGCAGCGAAGGCGACTGCTACAACCGCGAGCACTCCTTTCCTAAAAGCTGGTTTAATGATGGGTCGCCCATGTACACCGACTTGTTTCACCTGGTGCCTACCGATGGTAAAGTAAATGGTATGCGCAGCAATTACCCTTATGGGGAAGTTGGTTCGGCCTCCTGGACATCAGAAAATGGTAGCAAACTCGGATCATCCGATTATCCCGGTTACTCAGGCACTGTTTTCGAGCCCATCGATGCATACAAAGGCGACTTCGCCCGCAATTATTTTTACATGGCTACCCGCTACCAAGATTTAATTAGCAGTTGGTCGAGCCCCATGCTGGATGGTAGCTCATATCCTGCGTTTACTGAATGGGCAGAAGCGTTGCTCATCACATGGCACCAAAACGACCCGGTAAGCCAAAAAGAAATAGACCGCAACAACGCCATTTACGACATACAAAATAACCGCAACCCCTACATCGATCACCCTGAATATGTGGCTTCGGTTTGGGGCGGTGGAATTATTTACCCCGAGCCTACCAACTACGCAACCAACTTTTCAGCCAACAACATCGTGCTCAACTGGGTAGATGCCACCGGAGCTATCTTGCCCGACGGCTACCTGATTATAATGAGCGCCGTTGGCTTTGCCGACATCACCAGCCCTACCGATGGCGTTGAAATAACCAACAACTTTTACAACAAAAACCGAACTTACGGCGTGCAAACTGCCACCTTTGGCGGACTAACCCCTGAAACAACATATTATTTTAAGATTTTCCCCTATACCGGCAGTGGTGCTGCCATCGACTACAAACTCGATGGCACAATTCCGCAAATAAGCTTAATGGCAAATTAATCTATGATATAAATATAAATCACTATTTTTGAACACTAAACATAGAAAACAATAACATAATAAATTTTAAAGCTATGAAACAAAAATTACTAACAACCTTGATGCTGGCGGTGATGCTGGTGTGGGGGGGAAATGCTTGGGGACAAGGAACTGAGTACTTTACAAATTATACTGTAACAGGTGGCAGTTATGTTGACGGGACATTTACTGGTAATGATGGGTCAACCTGGTCATACTATCAATGTCGGGGAGACAACCCTATAAATGCACCAACACCAACTTTAGGAAAAGGTCGAACCCCGGATGCAACTGTTTATTCAGGAACAATTTCAGGAGGGATAGGAACATTATCTTTTGATTATAAACAAGTCTTTAGTTCAAATGTGAACATGGAGGTTTATGTCAATAGTATTTTAGTTGCCACCGTAACATCGTCTGCAGAGTCAGGTGTTGTAAAACCTTCAGGGAACATTTCAATTGATATTTCTGGCGATTTTGTCTTGAAATTTATTAATTCAAATTCAGCCGCTGGACAAGTAGGTATTGATAATGTTGTTTGGACAAGTTTTTCTTCCGGTGGCAACACTCCCCCATCCATCGCCTCCATTACGCACGCACCCACCCTGCCCAACTCCACCCAATCGGTTTCTGTTTCTGCTGATGTAACAGATTCTGACGGAACTATTTCAGGCGTGGAACTGCACTGGGGAACTGTTTCGGGAACTTTGTCAACAACCATCGACATGTCGGTTTCGTCTGGTGATACGTATGTAACAGATTCTGATATCCCGGCACAGGCCGATGGAACAACCGTGTATTATGAAATTTACGCGCTGGATGATGAGGCTGATGCAACCACCTCTGACGAACAAAGTTACACGGTAACGAACTTAAGTCCTGAACCTACTGCACACGTTACCAATTTTGAAGTGGGAACAATTACAACCAATTCTATTCCGTTAAGCTGGGATGATGCGGTTGGCGCAGATTACTACCTAATTAAAGGGGTGATTACCGGCGGAACAATTACTCCTCCAGTAGATGGAACAGCAGAATCTGATGGCTTTTTGATTAGCAATATTGACGCTGGAGTAGAAGCCGTAGTATTTTCAGGTTTGGATCCAATAACTTCATACACTTTCGAAATATACCCTTATAACGGAACAGGGACAGAGGTTAACTACCTTACTACAGGAACCGTTCCGTCAGCCACTGCAACTACCTTGAACACAACAGCCACCCTCCCCTATTCAGAGGATTTTTCAAGTGATCTTGGAGGTTTTAATGCTGTTAGCGTAAGTGGGGCTACCAAATCATGGTATTGGTACGCTACTGGCCAATGCGCAAGTGTAAATGGTTATAATTCTGGTGATGTTGAGGAAGACTGGCTAATTTCACCATCATTTGATCTTGATAACTACAGTTGGGAATACCTTTGGTTCGACACTTGGTATAACTATGGATCAGATGATGCAGACAACTACCTTAAACTCTTGTATTCGACCAATTATACTGGCGACCCAAATACAGCCACTTGGGAGGAGTTAATCTTTGCTGCGCCAACAAGTGCCAATTCATGGAGTTTTTCCGGCATAATTGACCTAAACGGCATTTCAGGCAGCAATGTGGTACTGGCTTTCAAGTATCATTATGAAGCAGGAAGTTACCGCTCGTGGAGTGTCGACAACTTTAGTATTCAGGAACGCGTTGAAGTAACTTTCCAGGTGGACATGTCGGAGCAAACTGTTAGCGCCAACGGCGTTCATTTAGCAGGAAATTTCGATATAGCTGTTTGGGATCCTGCAGCCATTGAAATGACCGACCCTGATACTGACGGAGTATATTCAGTAACCCTTGATCTTCTGAATTATACAGAATATCAATTCAAGTACATCAATGGAAATGACTGGAACAGTCCTGCCGTGGTAGAAACTGTGCCTGCTTTATGTGTTGCTGAAGGAACTTCGAACAGAACGATGACTACTGGAACTACCGATGTAACACTGGATGTGGTTTGCTTTGGCTCGTGCGTTTCTTGTGATCCTCCATCCTACGACATTACTTTTCAGGTAGATATGGCCGACGAAACCGTTACCGATGGTGTATTCATATCTGGTAGTTTTAATGGGTGGAATACAGGAGCAAACCCCATGTCGCTCCAATCAGGATCAACATCTATTTATGAAGTTACGCTTACGCTAGAGGAAGCCGAAGAAATTGAATATAAATATGTTAATGGAAGCGCAACGCCCGTCTACGAAATTGTGTCGGGAAGCTGCACCAATGGCAATAATCGGATATCAACGGTACCCGGCGAAAACACCACCTTACCACTTGTTTGTTTCGGCTCATGTAATGCCTGTAACCAACCGTATGACATTACTTTTCAAGTAAATATGATGAACGAAACCGTTACCGATGGTGTATTCATATCTGGTAGTTTTAATGGGTGGAATACAGGAGCAAACCCCATGTCGCTCCAATCAGGATCAACATCTATTTATGAAGTTACGCTTACGCTAGAGGAAGCCGAAGAAATTGAATATAAATATGTTAATGGAAGCGCAACGCCCGTCTACGAAATTGTGTCGGGAAGCTGCACCAATGGCAATAATCGGATATCAACGGTACCCGGCGAAAACACCACCTTACCACTTGTTTGTTTCGGCTCATGTAATGCCTGTAACCAACCGTATGACATTACTTTTCAAGTAAATATGATGAACGAAACCGTTTCTGGAGATGGTGTTTATTTGGCAGGTAACTTTACAGATCCAATATGGGCAGGTGGTGCAATTCTTATGACACATTCTGGCTCTATATGGTCTACAACAGTTTCGATTATGGGCGGAGAATCAATAGAATACAAGTTTGTAAATGGAGACCCCGACAATGGTGAAAATTATGAGAGCTTTGAAGGTGAGTGTCTGGTTGGAGGTGCAGGAACAAACCGAGATTACGCCGTGCCCCTTGAAAACACAACTGTTGACTTGGTTTGCTTTAATTCATGTGATGCTTGTCCTGTTGCCGATTTTGTTATGATAAATGAAGCCGATGCAGATACCCCCGGAACCGACAATGCTGAGTTTATTGAGTTATATGATGGCGGAGTCGGAAACACTAGTTTAAGTGGCTTAGTGGTTGTACTCTATAATGGCAGCAATGATCAATCTTATATGACCATTGATCTTAATGGTTACTCAACAGATGCAAATGGATACTTTGTAATCGGCTCAACAGGTATGGGTACGCAAATTGAGATTGCCCCAGGCTCCTCAGGATGGTTGCAAAACGGTCCAGATGCAATAGCATTATACACCGGAATTGGTGCAGATTTTCCCGATGGAACTTTAGTAACAACTACTAATTTGTTAGATGCCCTTGTTTATGACACGAACGATAGTGACGATCCTATGTTGTTGGGATTGCTTAATTCTGGGCAACCACAAGTAAATGAATCGGAAAATGGAGCGTCTGATGTTCAATCCATGTCTCGATTACCTAATGGATCAGGAGGCCAACGCAATACAGAAACATACTATATGATAACGCCATCTCCTGGTACCTCAAATGAATTTGCCATTACCGCCTTCCCTTACACACAGGGTTTTGATAACGAGCACTTTGCCCCCACAGGCTGGACAAATGTAAAAACCGCTGACCCAGAACCACCAGAGGAGCCAAATAGTGCGCCAGAGATCTGGGATAGACAAACGACTGGCACTTGGCCAACCTGCACCCCCCATAGTGGTGCTGCCATGGCACGATACAATTGCTACAGCCTTCACTATGGAAGTAAAGCAGAGCTAACAACTCCCTCTATTACCTTCCCGGATGATGGCTACAAGGTTAGTTTTTGGATGTACCGCGATATTAATCCATGGGGAATCACGGACTTCATAGATGAGGGTGTTAATGTCTATTATAATACCACGAACAGCTCTACTGGAGGTACACTTTTAGGAACAATTTATCGTGAGGCTACCCAAGCCCCAGTTGCTGCCACCGAAGGCTGGTATGAGTACACATTTAATATGCCAACAGGAGCGGCTGGAAGTAACCGGTATATTGTACTTGAAGGGTTTAGCTCCAATGCACTTAATATTTTTATCGACGAGTTTTCGATAGAAGCTTTCGAATCAACAACTTGGACAGGTTCATCAGATAGTGACTGGCACACCATAGGTAACTGGGATAATGGTACTCCCGGTGCATCAACAAATGTTGTCATCCCGGCTGGACTAACCACCTATCCTGCACTTAGCAGTGCCGGCGAATGTTTTAACCTCACCATCGAAAGTGATGGTTCTGGTGATGGCTCACTATTAGGTCAAAGCTTCCTCACCGTAAACGGCACTACCACCATAGAACGGTTCGCTACTGCCGGCGTTTGGCATGGCATTTCAGGTCCATTAGACAACGATGATTTCAATAGCCTCTATTTCAATGGTAGCCCCGATGTTTGGGGACAAACTTATATTGAAGCCGATGACGATTATGCTCCTATAACTTCAACTTCTACCGATCTGGGCGATGCCAAAGGCTGGATGGTTTGGATAGGTGGCGAGGCAGCACAAACTTTTGAGTTTACAGGAGATCTGAGGTCTTCGCTTACTCCGTTGAGTTTGGCAAATACAGGTCCTGATGCTGAGCA